>JANQHY010000174.1 GCA_028282395.1 Gammaproteobacteria bacterium | reverse complement strand
GCCTGTATGACCAAATAGTGCAATAACTAGTTTGACTCTATCCTGTAGCAGAATATTTTCACTATTTAGTAACGTTTTTATATTGACTAGATAACGTTTATCTAACGCCTGTTGCCGGGTATTGGCAAAATGGCTACCTAACAGTTGCTCGAGCAGCTGAAAACTGTCACGACTCTCTTTACCATCTTCATTTTCAATGAGGTCTTGCCATAGCAGTGCCAGTAAGGTCTGCATAGCGCGCTGATCATCTTTTGTTGCATAATGCTCTACACGAACAAACAACTGTGAAAGCTGTAATGCTGGCAATGTAATACCGGCATAATGAAAGAGAACCGTAATGAGTGAAAAATCTGCTAAACATTTAGGTGTTTCACTATTTCGATAACACGTTATGATAGTGTGTATAATCTGATAAAGTAGTTGATTATAACTTTCATACGCCTCTTCATTGAATCGAACTGCATTATTTGTGGTTAAAAGATAATCGATAATTACCTTAATGCTAGCAATATCGAGTAATTGTAAAGCTGTAGTCGTGCGCTGATTGAGTTGCTCAATAGTTAATGCCGACAGTTCATTATCTAAATGCGTTGCATCGCTATTATCACTCATTGATTACTGCCTCTTAAGCTTAGCCCGGCTGTTTCCGTGGTGCACTCTGCTCAGGCCCAACCTCTACAGCATACATAGGATTATCAACGGTAAATGTGTGGCGCTCATCGGCAGACTTAGTCATCTCAGCAGCATTATGTTCATTAATAAGCTGATAGCCTAAGCCTGGTGCACAGCCCATCACACCGACCTTTTCCCAGCCTCTTCCTGCGGCAATCGCAATCATTTCACTCATTGTATTAATCAAACCACTGCTAGAGAATGTTGTGCTGACGGCATGAGGATTAGTCGTTCTTAGTAACGCACCATCATCATAGATAGTCCAACCACTGCCACCCTCATAAATAACCGTTTCACCATAATATTGAACATTATCCCCCGCATCAAAAATGCAGATTGCTCCCCACTTGCGGATCATATAGAGAAGATAGAGCTCATTATACTCCTCTTCACTTAGATGCTCACGCTGCAACAGCTCTTCTAGGGCTTCAGAAGACTCCACTGCCTCTATTTCACCCGTCGCTGCCTGACCCTGATAAATATAGAGCTCAAATCGTACCACTAATGGCACAGCTGTACGGTTTTTAGCAATCACCCGCACTTCATACGGTGTGGCAGAATAGGTACCAATTATTGGTCGCCCTGATATCACGCCATCGGCGCTTAATGTCAATCCTGTTGGCAACTCTTTACCATTTGCCAGCGTCGCTTGATACTCTATTGCACTCTCTTCCCCAGGTGGATTCGCAATATATTCTGATAAACGTAAAGGCTTCATCTCTGAGCCTTCATTAAGCTGGATAGCTTCAATAGGTTTAAGTTGTACCGGTCGAACTACGGTAGCCACTGTTGTCCCCTTAAAAGGTAGATAGTCTTATAAAGATTATAGGAGATTATTGCCATAGATTCAATTTAATCAGCAACATGGAAAACGTTATCATCCTCTCGTCGTGCTGCGGCTTATCCCTGAGCGATCGACACGAATTTTTCTCTTATGGTTGTTCACTCGTCATCGCAAGGCGCATAGCACCGAAGCGATCCAGCAACAGTGTGAATTGTAACGTCAGGTCTGGATTGCTGTGCTACGCTCGCAATGACATGAGGGGCGGCTTGCAACAACAAGGGAAGAGACGCTATTATTCGTGCCCATCGCTCAGGGCCTGTCCGCGGGACGTTGTACTCTTTTAGCTGTTCAGAATATTTACTTGCGTTGGCAGTAGGATTGCGGTATTATTGCAAAATATTGTTTTTCTAGAGATTAATCATTTATTATCAGAGGTTTAATAATGAAAAAAGTTATCTTACGCTCAACTATCGCTGTCTTGGCGATATCACTTGGCGCTTTAACAACTGCATGTACTTATAATGCGCCGCCACCGCCGCCACCGCATACAGGCAAAGTGATTATTATCAAACCTAACCCACCTCCTCCGCCGCCCCATAACGGCAAAGTGATCATTATCAAACCGAATCATTATTAATTACAATTGATCGAATTTTTCTTCTCTGCCACACTTGTGTGGCAGAGACTAGCTATTTAATAACTTCAATGCTTAACTATTAACAGCAGTCAACATGTTGCTATTTTATGTGTCTAGAGAAAATCCCAGCGAGCCAAATAATAATGGCAAACAAGAAAAATACCCCTGCCAAAATATATGGCATTGTTAACCCAGCTCGCAGAACATAACCACCTAGTAATGGCCCGATACTCCAGGTTAATGCAAATATTGATCCTGTTACACCCATAATTTGTCCCTGTTGCTGTTCGCTAACTTGCATAGACAGCAATGTAACGACACCAACGTAGATGACGGGAACTGATGTAGCCAGTAAAATGAATAACCAGGGAAGTGTTGAATGATGAATCATTGGGAAAATCAAATTACATATAAATAGCATTATTAACGCGACTAAAACAACTTTGTTTAAAGGAAATTTTGCTGTAATTTTGGGCAGTATAAACAACATAACAATGGCAAAAATTGTCCCTATGTAAGTGATAAAAAAGCCTACCGAAGAACCTAGCCATTGCAGGCGTTCGGTTAACAGCACGGGTATAGTGGTGAAACAAAGACCCCAACCAAATAGGAAAAATAATAGAACTATACAGTAATGGAACGTTTTACGATTATTAAAAGCTTGATAAATGTTACTAAAGCTCGTGAAAAGATGTATTTTTATATTTTTATCGCCAACGAACGTTTCTTTGAAGAAAAGTAATAGTAACGTACCAATTAATCCCATTGCAGCACTAACATAGAATGGTGTTTGCAGGCTAATATGGTTACCAAATAAGGACTTATCCATAAAAAAGCCTCCAATAGCCGGGCCTAATGCAAAGCCAACAACATTTCCCAAAATAACTAATCCTAAACGTGAGGCTTTTAGCTCGTTGGGACTAATATCCATAATCCCGGCTTGGGCTATCGGCAAACTTCCTGCTGTAGCGCCAGCGATACTACGGCCAATCAGCAAGATAGTATAACTATGAAAAAGGATTGATATAGCACTAATTAAAAAACCTACAAAATTCCCGAACATCGAGATGATTAAGATAATTCGGCGGCCATATTTATCTGAGAGGCTGCCTAGAATTGGTGACATTAAAAACATAAAAATACAATAAATGCTTAATGCTAGTTCATATAAAAAGTTACGCGATGCTAAGCTCGTGGAGATATTAAGCATATGTGCGCTATTTTTAATAATAACAGGATCTAGCACAGGAAAAGCTATCCCCCATCCCAGCGCATCGATCAAGATTGCCATAAATAAAGCAAAAATAGTATATCTTTGATTCTGCATCAGTTTATTTTCCTCTTTTTTAGATTATATATTGCCGTGAAGCCAATTCTTCGTAAGCCAGAATATTTGCCTTTATAGCCTCTTACAAGACGACCGACTAGACAAAATCAACCCACCTATAATGGCGACCTGCCTCATTTTTAATTAATGATACTTCTTAATATGTATGCTAAAGATTATTTTAATGTAAGAAATAAAATAATTTCGCGATATTGCCAGATAACCTATCTAAAGTCAAGGAAAAAAATAAAATTTTGCTTCAATAGGACTTCCTCTGGGAGGAATTATTACCTATCCAACTGATTTTAAATCATAATATTAAAATTGT
>JANQHY010000152.1 GCA_028282395.1 Gammaproteobacteria bacterium | reverse complement strand
ATTTCAATCATTATACCAAACTATGATGATACAAAAGGAAATACAGACAGCATTAATTTTTTGTCATGTACAGAGACATTTATCTGAATAACAATACATTAATCCTGCTGCAATAAAAACTGTTTAAATGGTTTACCAAGTTGCGGATGCTGCAACCCATAAGCTGCAGTCGCCTGTAAATAACCCAATTTATTACCACAATCATAGTGCTTGCCAGTAAATCGGTAAGCATAAACACCCTCGTCAATTAGATGCGCAATGGCGTCCGTTAACTGAATTTCACCACCACTACCAGGTTTTATCTGCTCCAACCAATGAAAGATTTGCGGCTGCAGCACATAACGCCCCACAACACCATAATCAGATGGCGCCTCATCACTTGACGGTTTTTCAACAATGCCATTTAACTGCGCCCAACTACCAGTCTGGTCGAGCGACTCAACAATATCAACAACACCATAACGATGACTATGCTCTCGTGCAATCGGCTGGGCAGCAATAATGCTTTTACCTGTCTGATTAAACAATTCTACCATCTGCGTTAAACACGGCTTTTGCGTATTATCGATTAAATCATCTGGCAATAGCACCGCAAAAGGTTGATTATTCACCACTTCCTGCGCTCTACGCACAGCATCACCTAACCCTAACGGTTGTGGCTGATTGATATAGTGAAAAGTAACATCAGCCGGAATAATAGCTTGCACCAGAGCTAGCAGCTCTTGCTGGTTGCTCTGCTTCAATCTTGATTCCAATTCAGGGTCGTTGGTAAAATGGGCTTGAATTGCCTGTTTGCTATGATTGGTAATAAACACTAACTGGGTCATCCCTGCTGCAACAGCCTCTTCGACAGCATATTGAATCAATGGCTTATCAATAATCGGCAACATCTCTTTGGGTATGGATTTTGTTGCTGGCATAAATCGTGAACCAAGACCAGCTACTGGAAATACTGCTGTTTTGATAGCCACCTTGCAATGCCTCCTTTGTGTAGAACTGCTTCAATATTACTTTATCATTCCTGGGGTTGCAAGGACATAAAGGACGTTTCAGCTATCAACCTTCGTTTGCCATGATTATCTACTAGGCGTGACTATAGGTTATAATCATTCAGATTCTATTGACTAGCGGCAGTGACGCTGCTAAAAAGAGAGGAAAGCGTGAGAATAGCAATATAGCAACAATTATGGTCAATAAAAAGATACAAACATTCTCCACATCTTCTGATTGGGCACTCGGTTGGCAAGATATCTGCCAAGGCTTCCAATATTGGCGTATTTGGCTCATGTTAAGCTGGCAGGATATCGGTATGCGTTACCGTCGCTCGGTACTTGGCCCGCTATGGATCACCGCCAGTACCGCAATCATGATTTACAGTATGGGCTTTCTCTACTCTCACCTCCTGGCCCATGCTGAGCTGAAAAGCTACTTTCCTATCCTGGCCAGTGGAATTGTTACCTGGCAATTCATCTCGACGATTATAAAGGAAGCCAATAGCTGTATAATTGAAGCAAAAACAATACTACTCAACCAAAAACTTCCTTATACACTGTTTCTTTTTCGCGTTATTGCCCGCAATTTCATAGTTTTTGTTCATAACCTACTAGCAGTAATCCCCGTCATCATTATTTTCAAAGTCCCTGTGAATGGCGCCAGCCTATTTTTAGTTTTTAGTCTACTGATAGTCTTCATTAATGGCTATCTCTATGGAGCACTACTTTTTATGCTTGGCAGCCGTTATCGTGATACTCAACAACTTGTCGAAAGTTTAATTCAGGTAGCTTTTTTCCTTACACCAGTGATTTGGGATCCGTCAAGATTATCACAAAAGTATCAGTTCATTCTCTATTTCAATCCCTTTGCACAATTTGTTCAACTTTGTAGATTGCCGATGCTGGGACAGATACCACCACTCCATACGATTTTGATAACACTCATCATTACACTATTTGGGATAGTATTTATGTTTCCGACATTCTGCAAATGCAGACGGTATATTATTTACTGGTTATAAGATATGGCATATATTCAACTTAACAACGTCTCTGTCGAATTTCCTATTTATGGCCTTAATGCGCGCTCCCTGAAATTGCAAATGCTCAATCGATTTACGCCCGGCGGTAAATTAAGAAAAAATTCAAAACAAAGCACAGTTATCGTCAAAGCGCTAGACAATATCTCCTTCAGTGCTAATAAGGGCGATCGGATCGGCCTGGTCGGCTACAATGGCGCTGGAAAGAGCACACTGTTACGGTTACTAGCCAATATCTATGAACCCATGAGCGGCTCCATAGAGGTTAACGGTAAAACTTCAACACTTTTCGACGCTTCGCTTGCTATCCCTGATGCCACTGGCGCGGAGAATATTGTTTTTGGCAGTCTGATAAAAGGGGCAACGAGAAAATCAACAAAGAATCATATTAAAGAGATCGCCAACTTTGCTGAACTAGGTGACTATCTTAAAATGCCAGTACGAACTTACTCTTCTGGAATGCAAATTCGCCTCGGTTTTGCCATTGCCACCAGTTTTCATCCACAAATTCTATTAATTGATGAGATTATCGGCGTGGGTGACAATCACTTCATAGACAAGGCAAAAAAACGAATGGAGGATCTAATCTATCAAGCAGATATTGTCTTTCTAGCCAGCCATAATAAAGAAATTATTACCAAAATGTGCAATAAAGTGATGTTAATGGATCATGGCCAACTTAAATATTTCGGTGATATTGAGGAGGGTCTTGATCTGTATGAGCAACTTGATGACAGCTCAAAAGATTCTAAGGAGAAAAGCTAACACTTTTTCTCTAACATTGCCATATAATTAACAGCAATATCCTTACACAACCGGAAGCGACGGCTAAACGGTACCCAGGTAAATCCCTGCAAATGTTTTAGCATAAGGCTCGCCTGCTGTGCCCAGGCATCTAATTCCGCAGGACGAACAAAACGGCTATAATCATGAGTCCCTTGTGGAACCATGTTCAATAAGTATTCCGCTGCAACAATGGCCAACAGCCATGACTTAATATTACGATTTAGCGTTGAAACAAACAGCAGGCCACCAGGTTTAAGAAGCGCTGAACAAGCCCGCAGTAATGCTAATGGTGAGTCGACGTGCTCCAATAATTCCATACAGGTGATAACATCAAACTGTAACGACTGGTTCTCTGCAAGCGCCTCAACACTGATGCAGTGATAATCGATAGTTAAGGCCTCTGCTTGCGCATGTTGCTGAGCCACTTCAATTAAAGGAGAGGCTAAATCAATTGCGGTTACCTGTGCGCCAAGACGCGCCATTGATTCAGAAAGAATACCGCCACCACAACCAACATCTAATACTCGACTATCTGCTAGGTCGCAGCGCTGCTGAACCCAGTTAAGGCGTAATGGGTTAATTTCATGCAGCGTCCGTAGCGCACCATGTGGATCCCACCACTCTGCTGCCTGCAGAGCAAATTTTTCTATCTCCTGCTCAACCACGCCCGCCTATACCAATTATTTTTTATCATCAAAGGGGAGACCTTCCATATCAGGAAGGCCCGAAGGCATCCCTGGCATGCCACCACCTGGCATACCCCCCATGGCGCCCATTTGACGCATCATTTTTTTCATCCCTCCTTTTGACGAAAGCTTTTTCATCATCTTCTGCATCTGATTGAATTCACGCAATAGAAGGTTAACTTTTTGCACTTCAACCCCAGAACCTGAAGCAATCCGTTTCTTACGTGATCCTTTAATGAGCGCAGGAAAGTGGCGTTCACGCGGTGTCATTGACTGAATGACCGCGATTTGCTGCTTTATTTTGTCATCATTAAATTTCGATTTCGCCTTATCGGGCATCTGCTGCATGCCGGGAATTTTGCTTAACATTGTTGAAATTCCGCCCATATTAGACATCTGCTGCAGCTGCTCAAGAAAATCCTGTAAATCAAATTTGCCACCCTTTTTCAGCTTTTTGCTTACTTTTTTAGCACCACTATCGCCAATCTTACGCTGAACCTCTTCAACCAGCCCAGCAATGTCGCCCTGGTCAAGCAAACGGGAGACTATTCGTTGCGGATGAAAAGGCTCAAAAGCATCAACCTTCTCACCTACACCGATAAACTTAATCGGCTTGCCACTCACCATTCGCACTGATAACGCTGCACCACCACGCGCATCACCATCGACTTTGGTCAGCACAACACCTGTAAGATCAATCGTCTCACTAAAAGCTTTCGTTACTCGCGCTGCATCCTGACCTGCCATACTATCAATAACAAACAGTGTCTCCGCTGGTGAAATGGCGGTGTGGATCGCCTTAATTTCAGCCATCATGGCCTCATCAACATGGAGGCGCCCAGCAGTATCAATCAAAACAACGTCTGTCTGACGTCGCCGCGCCTCACTGATTGCTTTCTCAGCAATTGCCACCGGCGTCTGTTTAGTATCCGTTGGCATGAACTCAACACCGATACTTGCTGCCAAGGTTTCCAATTGGTCAATTGCTGCCGGGCGATAGATATCCGCGCTCACGACCATAACAGATTTATTCTCTTTATTCTTCAGATAGTTAGCAAGCTTAGCTACCGTTGTGGTTTTACCTGAGCCTTGTAGACCTGCCATCAAGATCACTGCTGGCGGCTTAACTTTAAGATTAAGCTCACTATGCTCATCCCCTAAGAGATGGGTCAGCTCATCATGCACAATCTTAATCAACGCTTCGCCCGGGCGCAGACTTCTCATGACCTCCTGGCCAATGGCGCTCTCTTTAATTCGGGCGATGAAATCTTTTACCACCGGTAGCGCTACATCGGCATCAAGCAGTGCTAGGCGCAATTCACGCACAACTTCTTTAATATTCTCTTCTGTTAGCCGACCACGGCCGGAAACATTACGGATCGTTTTGACTAATCGTTGACTTAAACTCTCAAATATTGCCATAGTTTCTCTTCAATCACGGATGGTTAAACTGTGCCCTATTCTTCCACCGTTAGGCAAAATATGCAACAATATTTATTATGATAGTGAGTACATAGCAAAAAATTAGAGCTATTGATATTTTTGCATGGTACTTTTGTTATCCTGCTTTCCCATAAATGGGCAAGGAGTCAGGAAAGAGCGCTAAAAAACAGTACGATATATCAACTAAGGAGAATACATTGAGTCCAAGCAGTATCATCACTTCAGCAATTACGCTAGCTGTATTACTCTGTCTCTCCGCATTCTTCTCCTCCTCTGAGACCGGAATTATGGCGATCAATCGCTATCGTCTACGCCATCTTGCCAAGAAAAACCATGCCAGTGCCAAGAGAGTACAGCGTTTACTCGAGCGCCCTGACCGCCTCCTCAGTCTAATTCTGATCGGCAATACCCTGGTTAATATCCTCGCCTCCTCAATTGCTACCGTGATCGCTGTCCATCTCTTTGGTGACTTAGGTGTCGCGATTGCGACCGGTGTTTTGACCATGGTGATTCTAATCTTTGCCGAAACCATCCCTAAAACTATCGCTGCGCTCTACCCACAACGGCTATCATTCATTGTTGTCTGGCCATTGTCAGTTCTACTATGGCTATTTTATCCATTAGTTTGGCTGATGAACAATCTGGTGATTCGCCTACTGCTACTATGCAGAATTCGCGTTAAAAAACGTCAATTTGATCACTTAACCAGTGAAGAGCTTTACACTCTCCTCTATGAAACCAGTTCAGTGATGCCCTCACAGAATCGCGACATGCTGCTGCGGCTACTTGAGCTGGAAAAAGTATCTGTTGAAGACATTATGGCACCGCGCCATGAGATTGTTGGAATTAATGTTGATGATGAATGGGAAGAGATCACCGCAATACTCGCCAATCCACCACACAGTCGCCTACCCCTCTATCATGGCAACCTTGACCAGTTGGTTGGCATCTTGGAAATACAGAAATTATTGCCGTTACTAGTGAATCAGGAATTGAATCGTGAACGTCTACTACAACATGTTTCCCCTCCTTCATTCGCATTAGAAAGTACACCACTCAATAAACAGTTAATTAAATTTCAACAAGAGCGTTGCTACTATGCGATTGTTGTTGATGAGTACGGCACTATTCAAGGTTTCATTACCTTGGAAGATATTCTCGAGGAAATCGTTGGTGAATTTATTTTGGATATTGATACCATGCATATTGATATCTATCCGCAAAAAGATGGTGGCTACTTAATTGATGGCACAACAACCCTGCGCGAACTTAATAAAGTAATGAAATGGCAACTACCTACCGATGGTCCTAAAACATTAAGCGGTTTGATTACTGAACAGCTGGAGATGTTACCACAAACAGGCATCGGTCTAAAAATCAAAAATTACCGTATTGAGGTCAAGCAGGTAAAAGCCAATAAAGTTAAAATTGCCTATGTATTGCCACCCCTCATGGATAAACTATCAGAACATGAACAGGAATAACGCCCATTTTCCCAGTGCGCCACACAAAGCCCAAATTGACATGACCGTTATGTACGTGCAGCATATTGGTTATGAAGAGGTCGAGAGAAAAAAAAGCTTTCGTTTTAATCGTGAGAGTGCTTTTCTTGCTTTTGCCATTCGCCGAGAAACTCTTCGCAACGAAGCAAGCTCATTGTAATTCTGCATGTAGTGAACAAAAAATATACCCACAATATCAATTAATTCATCTACACTTAAAGTAGTCATTTCATCAAATGCTTCATCCTCTTCCGGCAAGGGGGCTTCAAAAAGCTTATCCTTTGCCAAATATCGCTTTGCTATACGCTGATTCATCTCCTCATATTCTTTAATAATACTTAGGCGTTTTTGTGGAGAAAGTGGCGATAGTTCCGCTCGCTTTTCATTCGTTCTTAGTGTCGCAAGCAGATCGGAAAGTTGTGTAAAATCAATACTACAGAGTTCTTTATAGGAGGGGTCATTCTCTACCATACAGCTATTCATTAGAGATTTTAGCTTAACCAGTGTATAAGGAATGCTTGCATTTTTGCGCTTCTCCGGCTTTGACATCTCATCATGATACTCAATACCAACACTGTCCAAAAAATGACCAAGCACATCGCGCTTTACATCGCCTTCATAAGCAGTGACTAAAATATGATTGTCTTCAGCAATATCTGACCAGGCTGATAATACATTTTCATAATTATCCAAAAGACTTTTAAACAAAACCTGTTCTTGCTCGAGCGTTTCTAAAAAAGAGCCTTTAATAGAAAGTGAATCTTTTACTCTTTGATTATGGAGAGAGATAAGAAATTCATCCTGACGGCGAAAATAGACGATAATAAATACCTCATAGCCTTGACACAAACTTTTGAGAAGTTTCCATTGCTGTTGTTCCAGCGGCAAAAAAAGATCTTCACTACTTAAGATAATTCTTTCTGCCCCCGAAGCTTTAACCTCACTATCAAACTTCTCTTTCAATGAGACAATCTCTTTATCATCAAAAATCTTTTTAACAAGCTTGTGCGACGTAGATGAGCGTTCTGAGATGAGACGATTGTGATTCCGGCCACTAGGTCGAATAAATTCAGGATACAGTACTCCCTGCTTACGTAGCATCCTCATATTTTCTGAAAGAAAGCGTTGAATAGTGGTACTACCTGTCTTTTGCGTACCAATATGAATATATAGTCTTTTCTTTGACATAGCCACCCCAAAAACATCCCTTCTTATAATTGAAGTTCCAGCAGTATTATACATATGTCTAGCCAGGCATCAATAAATCCGCGAGGAGTGCGCTAGAGAAACGTGAATACAACTACAGTGATGCCAGATGGTCAAGCAAGCGGTAAAGTTTAGCGTTGAGCGCAGCAAAATCAACATGCATCAACTCCTCTGCACTATTAATATAGGTGCCCGCTTTTAAATCATCCTGACAATGCTTGATCAAGCTTTCCATTAACGACGGGGTAAACTCCAAATGGAATTGCAATCCATAAACAATAGGATTAAAGCGAAAAGCTTGGCGTGAGCACCCTGCACTGCTAGCTAACAACACTGCACCCTCAGGCAGTCCAGGCATATCATTATGCCAGTGCATCACGTCAAATGAAGCAGGAAATTGATCAAAAACCGGATCAGCTGCTAACGTCTCGATTGGAAAACATCCCATTTCACGGTGCTCACTCTTTTCAGTTGCTGCGTCGAATGCCTCAGCAATCAATTGTGCACCTAAACAGATCCCTAATACCCTCTTATTAGCAATGATAGCCGTTTTAATAAACATAATTTCATCACTAAGATAGGGGTAACGGTCAATCTCTAATGGACTCTGTGGGCCACCTAGTACAATGAGAAAATCAAACTGCTCTAGGCTAGCAATCGCTTCACCTTTATAAGGCGCAGAACCACTCAAAACATGGCCTTTTTGAGCCGCCCACTCTTCAATAGCTCCTAACCCTTCAAATGGAGAATGACTAATATAATGTATACGCATATGCTGACTCCCTCTATCAGCTATTTAGCCTACCCAACAATTAACGTGTTCGCAACAACAGCCATAAACTTATTAGACTAAATAACATTAATGGCAGTGCTGCCGCTAACAGTGCAGGAATTTGATAAACAAAACTCAACGGGCCGAGAAAACTATTAAGTAGATAGAAACCAAAACCTATCAATACCCCTACAACAATTCTCACACCAATTGGTACTGACCGTAATGGTCCAAAAACAAATGGAATAGCCAGTAGTATCATCACTAATGTCACTAACGGTTGTAGAATTCGGCGCCAGAAAACAAAACGATAATGACGTAAACTAGCATTATCAATATGGTGATGGTGAATAAATGTATACAACCGTGCAAGTGGAATCTGTTGCGGATCCTCTGATAATGAATGCAATAATTTTGGATTAACATCAATTTGCCAGCGCTGTAACTTATCACGATTAACGGTTGTATGCTGGCTGCCAAGTGCGGTCACTGCAACATTCTCGAGATACCAATGGTGATGGCGATAATACCCTCTTTCAGCAAACCCGGCCTGTATCAACTGATAGTGGTTATTAAACCGATAATAGGTGATTCCTTCAAGTTTTAGTTGCGGCATAATGCGTTCAATATGAATAAAGGTATTACGGTCACGTAACCACACCCCCTGCTCCGTCTGCATCGCTTGACCACTACTCTGTGCCAAGCTTTTTTCATGATGCGCAAGTTCGGTTAAACGAGTACCCAACCCCTCACCAATTGCTACAACAACAATTAACATTAAAATCGCTACGCGTAAAACAATCATACAGATCTGAAAAACGCTCATATTAGCTGCACGCATTACCACTAACTCACGATGTGAGGCAAGAATACCCAGGCCAATTAAGCTACCCAATAACGCTACCATCGGAAATAAGCTGTACAGATCAAGAGGCAGCTTTAGCAGAACATACTCCAAGGCATGGCCAAGACCATATTGTCCCTGACCGATGCTATTCACTTCTCCCATCAAGGAGGTAAAAACATAGATACCAGCAACTAATACCGTTACCAGCAGCGTTGCTTTGACAACATAGAGGCTAATATAGCGATTCAAGATCGACCAGCGCAAAATATTCATCTGTTGCGTCTCCAATGCAACCTAACTGGGAACATCCAGGTCAGTACAAAATAGATAGCCAATAAGAAAAATAGTAGATGAATCCACCACATTCCTAACCATACCGCTACATACCCCTGCTCAATCCAGTGACGCGCAAATAGGATGAGATTGACATAGACAATGGCAATCAGAGTTGCTGGAAATAACCAGGCAAAGCGGCCACGGCGTGGATTGGAGCGGCTCAGTGGCACTGCCAACAGTGCCAACACCAAAGTTGATAGCGGACTCGAAAAGCGCCACTGTAATGCCGATGCGACATTGGGATCATGCCGCCTTGGCCATAATTTCTCGGTGGGTAAGGCATCAAGATCCTCTTCTTTATCCACTTTTTTTGCTGCCATCTTCAAGCCATAGCTATCATAGCGTACACTGGCAAAGCGGTGCTGTCCCGGATGACCTTGATAACGATAGCCATCTGTTAACACAATATAGGATTGACCATTACGTTTTGCCTGATAACCGCCCTTGGCAAATAGCACGGCCCAATTGGGTTGCCCGTCTGATGAATCATCCAACTTCTGCGCAAAAAAGAGATCCTGCATTTTCTGACGATCACGGGACAATTTACTAACATAGACAATTTCACGACCACCCGCCATCGACTGAAATGTACCTGGCAAAATTCTCTCTGCCAATGAACTCGCAACCGCACGAGACAGAAGTTGCGATTTCTGCTGTATCAGCCGTGGATTGAGCCATAGTGTTAAAAATCCAACGAATATTGCCATAATAAGCCCTAAAAATAGTGTCAGTGCCAGTAAGCGCCAGCGCTCAAACCCAGCAGCGAACACTACCACCATCTCAGAATCAGCGTAGAGACGACCATAGGCGAGCAAAAGACCAAGGAAAAAGCCTAAAGGCAGCAGAAAGCTAGTTAACAGCGGGATTAACAATAGCACCATATCCAGCATCACCCAGGATGCTAGTTTACCTTCTGCGACATCGCCAAGATAGCGAATTAGCTGATTACACAAGAAGATAGCAACGAGAATCGCGGTCACCCCTAGGGTCACCAATAGAATCTCTCGAATGAAATAACGCTGTAAGATCTTCATACCGCTAGTCTAAAGCAAGTGGCAACATTGTTCCACTCTGCCCTATTAAGGAACATTCAAGCGTTATTTCGCTTTATTGTTCCTGCTGCGTATTAACTCCTCACACTGCTCGACAGGCGCCGGCTTGCTAAAATAGTAGCCTTGTATCTCATCACACTGGTTCTCGCGCAGGAAGCTGACCTCTTCCTCAGTTTCGGCACCCTCAGCAACTACCACCAAACCTAATTTTTTCGCCATGGCAATAATCGCCAGGGTAATCGCCTTATCACCTTCGCTTTCATTAATATTGGAGACAAATGAGCGGTCAATTTTCAATTTATCAACCGGCAAGTCTTTGAGATAACTGAGACTGGAGTAGCCTGTACCAAAATCATCAATAGCAATTTTCATCCCTTTCTCTCTCAGAGTATTCAATAATGCCAATGTCTTCTTGCTGCGATCCATTAACATACTTTCAGTAATCTCCAATACCAGGAAACTTGGATCAACATGCGTTTTGTCAATAAGATCTTCAATAAAATTCACTAAATCAGGGTACAGCAGCTGTCGCCCAGAGAGATTCACACTCATTCTAATCGTATTTAGATCATTGTCTTGCCATATTTTTGCCTGCTTAATTGCCGTGTCCAACACCCAGTGCCCAATCGGTACAATTAATCCACTCTCTTCCGCCACTGGAATGAACTCAACCGGCGATACATCACCCATCTCCTCATTATGCCAACGCAAGAGTGCCTCAACTCCAACAAAACGGTCGGTTTGCAGATCTATCACCGCCTGATAATTGAGCGTAAGCTCATTTCGCTCCAATGCTCGGGCTAGTTGACTCTGCATCTTTAATCGCCGCGAAACATTCTGATTCATCTCGCGTGAGTAGAATTGGAAACCATCACGTCCCTGATCCTTGGCTTTATACATTGCTGTATCGGCATTACGGATGAGTGTTTCCGCATCTTTACCATCTCTAGGATAGATGGCTGCACCAATACTAACAGAAATATTTAACTCCTGGCCATCAAGAACAAATATTTCACGCAACTTAGTAATAATCTTTTCCACTACCACTAAGGCATCATGCTCTTTTTCCAAACCGGGCAGTAGTGCAATAAACTCATCGCCACCAATACGGGAAATGGTATCTTCATTTCGTAGACAGGAGGCAATACGCCCAGAAACGGCTTTTAACAACGCATCGCCAACACCATGTCCAAGCCCATCATTAATCAGCTTGAAGTGATCGAGATCAAGATATAATATAGCTAAAAACTCATGTTGCCGATCTGCACGGTTGAACTCCTGATTAATTCGATCATTCAATAACAATCGATTAGGCAAGCTAGTTAATCCATCATGGGTTGCCTGATAGGTTAACTGCTTCTCCATCGCTTTACGTTCCGTGACATCAACTAGGATAAAAACATAGTGATCTAGACGTTGCTCGACCTCTTTTCTACTATCCGTAGCGTCTGAAAATACCCCACCTTGTGTATCAATATCGGTGATAGTCTGAAATACCGGCGCCAAATGAATTTCACCCCAAAACATTGAGCCATCTTTCCGATAACTACGCATTACCACTTTAGCATCTTCACCTTGACTCATTGCATACTTTATCTTTTCGATCTCTGGCTGCTTATCATCTTTATCATAGAGAAATGTATATTCTTTCCCAACAATATCACTGGTATCATAACCAGTGATCTGTTTAAAAGCGGGATTCGTATAAATAATCGGGTGCCCCTCTTCTTTCACACTAATTAACATAATGCCATCAGGACTTGCATCAATAGCACGCTGATGCAACTTCAAAGCTGCTTCAGCACGACGACTTTCGGTAACATCGCGCATTGACCAAACACGACCAACAACTTGATCACCAACAAGGTAGGGTTGTGAATAACGTTCACAAATACGTCCATCCTTAAAATGCAAATCTGTACAGGTACCTTTGGCCTCTTTATCGCCATGTATCATCTGTTGCGACTCAGCAAAAGCAGCCATTGGATCAACTAACTGCTCCATCGCCACCCTGCGCGCCATCTCTTCATCACGACTCTCCATCACCTCACGCGGTAACCGCCACAACTCAATGAACTTCT
>JANQHY010000133.1 GCA_028282395.1 Gammaproteobacteria bacterium | reverse complement strand
TTAAACCATAATGACAAGCAATCGCCTGTACCGTCTGGCGTAGCAGAACTTGCTGATCTGCTGCATGAAGCGGTTCTTGATGGGTAATCGAGAGTTCATGCTGGCCGGGACCACTTTCAACATGGTAGAGATTTGGGCGAATATCCTGCGCTAGGAGTGCGTCGCTGATCTCCTTAATAATGTCATAGTGACTATCTATACCAAGTGCTGCGGCAAAAACTGTTTGATCGGTCGGCAGACACTGCTCGCCGTTAGGAGATAATAGGTAGAACTCATTTTCAAATGCAGCACTGAAGTGGAGTTTATGACTACGTGCTTTTTTAATCATCCGTTTTAAAAAGTCACGTGGACAGTAGTGCCACGGTTTGCTTTGATCATACATGTCCCCTAAGGCGCTGGCATGTCCTGGAGTAAAAGGTAGCGCATAACAGGTCGTTAAATCCGGAATAAGTTGTACTTCACCTACGGGTTGCAGACCACCAGCACTGACAACAACATCACCACTAGTAGGAATAACCTGTTGTGCTCGACAAATATTCACCCCATTTTTGTAGTCAGCGCTAAATTTATCAGCATACATTGCTTTGGCACGGATAATACCGCCATTATCGCACCAGATGACACGAACATAATCAATATGGTGTTTTTCCAGCGCGGCTTTAACTGTTTGTCGCGATAGTTTTGTTGAAGGGGGTAAGAAAGTTTTTCTTGCGGTACTATGTTTCATGAAGTCACTCTTCATCGTTCTCTCCGGTTAAATTTGCCAGCTACTGATTAACAGTTTAACGCTAAGATTGTCATAACTGATTTTAATTAATGTAGGTAGATCAATATGGCCGTCAACGCTACCATATTTAAGGTATTCAACTGTCCAACCCTGTTGTTTTAATACCTTGAGATGATTATAGCGGTCAAAGGTTCTCTTTATATCGCTGACAACACCTGGTTCAGCAATACCACGAATCCAGTAATAAAGGGCACCAATTGGAATGCGCCAACCGGTTCTCTCATAAAGGAGCTCTTCATCATCATGCGCGGTAAACTGTTCATTATTTGAATCAATCAGTCTCACTTGATTTGCTGAGCTGATAATTTCCAGCATACTCACACCAAGTACACCAAAAAGGGTGATGCGATAATTTGTATGGTCGCCTTGTTTAGGAGGTTGTTGGCACCAATGGAAGTCAGCGCTACCGGCTTTTTCTGGAGTGCGTACGGCAATACGCCCCTTTACTTGCCAATGGTCGATATGTTCTAGCTGTTGCTGTCGCTGCTCGCGGGAAATGTCCTGGTTGAGTGCTGGACCGATGGTGGTAATTGGCAGAGAGGTACAGCCAGCAATAATCAGTAGCAAAGTAAGTAAAAAAGTTAGTTTCTTCCTTATCATAGATATATCCACTCCTATTATTGACTGTGACAAATTATACCACTATTTATCTTGATTGCGCTAATTTGCCGCCGTCGTCCGGCGGCTTGTCCGCGGGGCCTAGAGAACATCTGCCATAAAACGCCAATCATCTCAGCACCATTCTATTCCTTTCAGAGGGGTGAGAGTAATTAATTTTCCAGATAGTGCCAGCGCTTTGGCGGAATCTTTTCTAACTTGTAGGGTTTTGGTGGTGTTGCCTCGCCTGTTTTAAATTGCTGTTGACGTTTTAATGCCCAGCGCAGGTGCTCATCTACTAGTGGTGTGGCATCTTTCTGTCGTTGCTGTAAAGCGTTTACAATATTGGCAGCATAAGGGGCATTGCCGAGAGCAACAGCAATATTACGCAACCAACGCTCATGGCCAAGACGGCGGATAGCTGAGCCTTCACACTGTTGTTTAAAGGTCGCTTCATTCCAGCTGAATAGTTCAAGCAGTTCAGCAGTGGCAAGACCGCGCCGCGCATGAAATCCCTCTTCATCGGTTGGGTGGGCAAACTTATTCCATGGACAGGCGAGCTGACAGTCATCGCAGCCGTAGATACGATTGCCGATCAGTGGCCGTAGTGATTCAGGAATGGCACCTTTTAATTCGATGGTTAGATAGGAGATACAGAGGCGTGCATCGAGCTGATAAGGGGCGACGATTGCCTGAGTAGG
>JANQHY010000121.1 GCA_028282395.1 Gammaproteobacteria bacterium | reverse complement strand
GAATGTCACATTTGACATTCATATCTGTCAGATATGAATATCTGGTGACAACTAAATGTTATGATATTATGGTTCAGTGTTATTTATATACCACCCGCCTATTGGCTAGTGCTCCAATGACAACGATACCAGTAGTCACGAAAATAGTGGCTAATTTCCACGGACGATTGAAGAACCGTTGTTCTTGCATAATAGATTGATCCAGGAAGAGCACAACACAGCTTATTTTGCCTTAAGATGCGTAGAATTTCTATTAACTCTATTTTTGTATTAGAGTCACCAACTTTTGCAGGACCGTGTTAGCATCGCTTTCGACTTTACTAACTAAGTCAAGAAATATAGAGCCTGATAGAGTCATCACCTCAAGCTCAGAGTCTGATAATACACGGACTGATTTACTATAGGGTTGTTTCGTAATAAGTTCTTTATCACCAAAGCAATCTCCAGACGAAAGAGAGTGAGAATAAAACTCTTGGCCTTGACTATCCTGAGTTAATATTTCTACCTGCCCATTTAGGATGAGATAAAGACACTGGGCTTGTTCTCCGGATTGAACAACATATGAATTAGCTCCGTAGCGTAGCACATTTATCTGTGTAGCCACGTTTTCCAGATAGCCAGGTTTAATATTAGGGAAAGCCCGCGCTAGGTAACTGCTCATTGTGCGCCGATGTAATTGGCGCACGATATTGCTACTGGTTAAACCCGAGTGGTCCATAATCGCTTGAAATAACGGTTGACTAATGGCTACAACTTTGACTTCCGAGTCCTTAGCTGCGCGTACAGTAGCAGTTCGTTTACCACCTTGTAGTAAACCTATTTCGCCAAAATACTCTCCTCGTTTCATACGTGCTAAAAGTTTAGGCGACTGGTTCACATTTTCCTGGAAGACTTCAACGATACCTTCCAATAAAATATAGAAATTATGGGCCGGCTCTCCCTGCTGAATGATGACTTCACCAGAAGAATAGGATAAGACTGTGGGTTGGGTTTCGGTTGTCTTTAAAAGGGCTTCATCAAACTCAGGTAGGGCAATGGAAATTTCTTGATCTAGATCACGGCCTAATCTACCATCTTCTACTGATATAATCCGATCGGCAAAATCTAGAATTCGACTGTCGTGGGTCACCATTAAAATAGCACTGCCTCGTTGTTTTGCCAATCGTTGCATCAATGCCACCACATTACGTCCCGATTTTTTATCGAGAGCTGCAGTTGGTTCATCCGCTAAAACTAACTGTGGTTGGTTGACTAAAGCACTGGCTAGGGCCACCCGTTGGCGTTGCCCTCCAGATAGATCAGATGGATAATGATTGATGCGATCGCCTAAACCAATGGCGGTTAAGATTTCAACTGAACGCTGATATTGCTTCTGGGCAGACAATTTAGACTGGACCGATAATGACATTTGCACGTTTTGCCAAGCGTTGAGAAACTCAATCAAATTACTAGCTTGAGTGATATAACCAAAATTTCGACGCACCAGAGTTAGTTGATTGGGAGTTGCTTCTTTCAGTTCTTTTCCCAATATCTTAAGGGAACCGTGGTTTACTGGCCGTAAACATCCAATTAAACTCAATAATGTACTTTTACCTGATCCTGATGGTCCGGTCAGAATCACGAACTCTCCTGGTTTGATCTCAAGATTAATGTCATATAAAACCTGGCTTTTCAAATCTCCTTTTCCATAAAAATAGTTGAGGTTCTGGATTGAAACAATTGGTGGCATGGCCATAGGTTAAATCAGAGATTTTGCACTGGGGGCTTTGCTACAGAGAGCTTATCATGAGGTTATCTTAAATTTTGGGGTCTGATTCAAAAATAGGGGTTTCAGAGTAACACTCTCAGCACAAAATAAGCCATCGAAAACTGATGACTGAGGGGATCTATGGGGGGGGCGGTGCCGAACCTGGAGAAAAGGTACCATATCCCCCCCAAAAGCTTATGTGGCAGGACTTCAGGGCATACTACATGCAATTTTCAAGCAAGTTATGGAACCTTTGTAACTTAATTTACGCAAGGGGTTCAACCATTTTATCAATATTCCAAAGGCCAACTTTGGAGATGCTAATCTGTCCGTTGGAGGCATATCAGAATTATGGACAAAATGGCACACGTTATTTTATACGTATAAAGCGGCTTAAGGCTAAATAAAGTAACTAATTCGTATAATAATTGCACAATCTGGTCTGCCTTGAGATTTACACTACAAAGTGTAGTTAATCTTGAAGAACCTATTGTGCAAGGGTTTTATGCCGATATGGTACCTTTTGGGGTATAGCGACGATTGTGGAAATTTATTATCATCTCCGGCTGAAGCGCTTGCCTAGAGTGCTTTTCAGCATATACTACAACATTCTGTGTTTAACCTGTTAAAACGCCCATAAGCTATGTCTAGCCATAGATTTAGCCTGTTTGCAAATGTGAATGGTTGACGGTCATCCCGCTAGGTGGACATCTCGTTAAACCCCTCATCGGAGCGGAAAACCTGG
>JANQHY010000096.1 GCA_028282395.1 Gammaproteobacteria bacterium | reverse complement strand
CATAATTGGGGTTTGGCCCTGATGGGTTAGTTTCTCCAGTGTTGCACGACTATCCTGTTCTGGTTCAGCGAGAAAAATCCCTTGACCACCCATGAGATCGAGCGGTTTAAAAATCACTTTGCCATGTTGATGGTGGAATTGCTGCAATAGATCGAGGCGACTGCTAATTAAAGTGGGCGGCATGCAGTCGGCAAAATGTGTGGTAAAGAACTTTTCATTCGCATCGCGTAAGGCTTGTGGCGAATTAACCACAAGCGTACCTGCTTTAGCGGCATGATCAAGAAAATAGGTGGTCATGATATAGCTCATATTAAATGGCGGGTCTTTACGCATCAGAATAATGTCTAGCTCTTCAAGGGGGAGAGTGGTGGTCTCAGTAAAATCATACCAGTGATCTTTGTCATCATAAACGTTGAGCTGTTTACTCTCAGCATAGGCGCGATTTTCGTGCCAAAATAGATCCGCCTGCTCCATATAGTAAATTTGCCAGTGCCGTTTGCTGGCATTAAGTAGCAGTGCTAACGTACTGTCATGATGAAAATCAATATTAGCAATAGGGTCCATAATGACCCCTAATTTTATAGGATTATGTTGGTTAGCTATAGGATTCATCGAGCGCCTCCTGTTTTTCACTAGCAGAGGCCAAAGCGCTTAAACGGGCGATAACTGCATAGATGTAGAAACGGTTGTTGCTAGTATGGGGTGCGAGTAGCTGATTAGGCATATTGCATGGGTCACAGAAAGGCAGTGGTTGAAAATGCATGCCAGGCGTATTGAGATTATCATCTGGTCCCTTGTTTTCATGGATACGGTAGAAACCGCCGACCACTTTGTTGCCAATTAGATAGACAACCGGTTCAGCAATATTCCCTTGCCAGCGCTCAAATGAGTACACCCCCTCCTGGACAATGACCTGTGATACCGGTTGGCTGCCTTTGCTAGCGGACATCTTCGTGCGGGTTTTACGGTTTAAGCTAAAGAGTTCATCAAGACTACGAACCATCATCACTGCCATCCCGTACGTGCCAGTATCAGCTTTAATAACAATAAATGGTTTCGCATCGACATGGTGTTCCTGATATTTGCGTTCGATTTGCGAGAACAGAACACCAGCGTGGTGAAGAATACACTCTTGGCCTTCGCGTTTGAGAAAATTGATTTTGCCGCAGTGGCGGAATTCAGGCGTTAATAGCCAGGGGTCAATGTTAATAAGTTGGGCAAACTCATTGGCAATACGTTGATAATGGCCAAAATGGTTCGATTTTAGCCGCTTGCTCCAGCCGAGTTCGACAGCAGGGTGGATCGGTTGTTGTAGACCGTGTAAAATTTCTGGCAGGCCATCACTTAAATCATTGTTGAGTAAAATTAGGCAGGGATCAAAATCACCAACAGAGATTTTATCCTGTTGGCGTTTGAGTGGTTCCAGTTCAACAACTTTTCCTGATGGTAGCTCAATCGTCTGTTTATCATGAATGGTTTCAAGCATTGAGCCAATGCGTGTCTCATAGCCGGCACAGAGTAAGATGTCTTGTAAACAGCGTAAATTCTCTAAGTAATTCTGATTACGGGTGTGATTTTCTGGAATCAGTAAAATGCGCCGACAAGTAGGATAACGCTGTTTAATTGTATCTTGCATGGCTTGGACAGCCAGTGCTAAGCCGTGCGGATCGAGATTGTTGAATCCACCAGGAAATAGATTCATATCAACTGGGGCTAATTTGAATCCAGCATTGCGTAGATCAACTGAGCCGTAAATAGCGGGTGGATGCTGTTGCCACTGCTGACGGAACCAGGTTTCGATCTTGACATGGTGGTCGAGGATATGTTGCTCGAGTTGTAGAAGTGGTGCACATAAACTGATTTTCAGTTCGGGAATAGCAGTTGGCACAATGGTTTCCTTAAAAATGATGTTACTTTATGAATATGGGGGTAAATAGTGAAATATCAAGAGAGGGTAAAGTTTTTATTGCCTTGATTGTCCAAGAATAGAACAGTTATGAGATCCACCACGAACGTGCAACTTTCCTATTGCCTGCCAAGCGATTACGTAGCCAGCGCAGGAAAACTGCTAAACGGAAACCATAACGTTCGAGCGCAGCAAAGAAAATCGTTGCAACAAGCGCGAGAATGAAGCTCCACAATTTAATATGCAGTAAAAAAACCAGTAAAGGAAAACAGGCTCGTGCATCAATGCCGAAAAACCTCGGGATGCGCGAAGAATCGCGCCAGTGGGCTATTTTTGCCATTGCTGTCCTCTTCTCATGGTCCTCACACTGTTTTCGTCAATTGCTACGATTAGCGCTCTTTCTGTTGACAAAACCGGCGCGCTTTGTTCCAATAACAATCGTTACTATTACATTATTATTATATAAAAAATAGGGCGAGCGGGCAAGATGAGATGAAGGAGAGCAGATGTCCAGATTGATATATGCCATTGTAATCGTTTTCACGATGCTGCTGAGCGCTTGTGCCAGCAATACTCAAGCAGATGAAAATGCCCGTGTGAATGCATCACTGAATGCAACTGCTACGTCAATTAATCAATCGCTGTTTGTGCTGGATCGTACCCAACACGCTGCCACACCGCCGCAAGATATCAGTGCACCGCCAGCACCTTCAACCTATGGAATGCAAATGTTAGCATCAGTTAACTGGGAAGGGCCGATTGAACCTTTGGTACGCCGAATCTGTCATGCGACGCACTATCGGTTACGTGTCATGGGTAGTGCGCCGGCAATTCCTATTCTTGTATCAGTCCATATGCATAGTGTACCCATAGCTTATATTCTAGAGAGTGCAGGCTATCAGGCAGATAAACGGGCCAGAGTAGTCGTCTATCCCTCACTGCAGACGGTAGATTTGCAATATATTAGCGAGTAAGTAGTGTTAAAGAGCTATAGGATTAAAAGAGGCATTGCCGCAATTTTAGTGGTTGGAACTTTTCTAATCACAGGTTGCGCGCTCAATCGTGAACATGGCAGTGTTCACTATACCAATTTACGCGCATTAGAGTCGTTAACAAAACACAGTAAACCTAGTGCAGCTGCTGCTAATGGTATCCGTATTCAGGCACTCAAGGACACTGCTTTATCTATTGGTGCCCAGGGAGGACTTGCTTGGCAAGCACGACGATTAAATAAGGCGGTGCTCGAGCACCAGGCCCAGCTTGATCAAATATTTAACTTTAGCCACTTAATGATTGAGGGCAAGGTGCAGCCACCTGTACTTGTTAAGGCGACGAAGTCACTTAAGCTAGATAATGCCACGACCATACGTCTCTCCAATAGTGTTTATGTTATTGTCCAGCAGGCGCGCTTTATTACTACACCTCTGAACTGGCGCCAATACCTGCTTCTGCATTTCCATAACCCGACAATTCCTGATGCTACTCTGCTACCACGCGATCATCATGAACGCGTGATTTGGAAAGCCTATGTTAGAAAAGGGTGGAACAATGGTGTTAGACAGGCAAACCATATTTATCGTGATAATCTTGTGCGATTACGCCGTGATTACAATGGAATGCTTCTCTATCGTCAGCTGCTAGCACGCAATATTGTTAGTAAGCCTTATGTAGCGCAGACAAATCTCGGTGTCACGAGTAATAAGGATCGTTCTAAACTCTATGTCAATGACCGGGTACTAAGAATTACCGCATTGCCGCACTTGAACCCCAATTCGGCAACTTGGAAACCGCTTTTAGAGACAGAGAATCAGAGCCATGGCGCCCCAGGGAGATAACCAGATCCTTTTCCCAAATGAACCGATCCGGTTTACACAGGAGGGTTTGGATCAGTTATTAATGTTTTGTACTCAAGCAGATTCTTCTGATATTACCATACAGAGTAGTGAACAGGTGATGGCAGAGATTTATGGACGGCTCCATAAAGTGACTAATCGCAGAATATCGAATAATGAAGTCGGCGAGATCATCAACTATATGTATGGTCCTAATGGTACAACACAGCTACTTAGTGGTGTCGATGTTGATACCCATTATGAGATTCGCCCCAATCGGACTGACCGCTATCGTTTCAGGATTAATGCCACGAGCTGTATGGTTGATGGACGTGATGGTATTCAGATTACTGCGCGGGTAATTCCTAATGAGCCACCCGATCTTGAAAGTCTTGATTTACCACAGAATATTCTTGATGCCTTGGCGCCTGATCAAGGCGTGGTATATGTAACGGGTGCAACTGGCTCAGGTAAGAGTACCTTATTGGCTTCGATTATTAAATCGATTGTTTCTAGTGCTGATGGGCATCGTAAGGTGCTGACCTATGAATCACCGATTGAGTTTGTTTTTGACTCAGTTGAGAAGCCGACCTCAATGGTTAGTCAATCAGAAATTCCACGTCACCTGCCTGGATTTGCTGCTGGTGTGCGTAATGCCTTACGGCGTAAGCCACGGCTGATTCTGGTTGGAGAGTCACGTGATGAAGAGACGATGCGCGCCGTATTAGAAGCGGCGTTAACGGGCCATCCAGTCTATACGACACTGCATAGTAATGGCGTATCTGAAACCGTACGACGACTGGTTACTACCTTTCCAGTTGATGAGCGTCATGGCCGTACTATTGATCTAATTGAGACTGTACGTTTGATTGTATGGCAGAAGTTGGTGCCAACGGTGGATGGCAAACGCGTGGCATTACGGGAGTATTTGGTTTTCAATGAAGATGTTCGCGATGAGCTGCTCTCTTCTGATCTCGACCAGGTGATTGCTAATACGCGACGTTTATTAAATAGCCATGGACAAACCATGGCGGTTGATGCGCAAAAGCGGTTTGATGAGGGAATCATTTCTGAACGTGATTATCAGCTCATTTTGCGAGGAGTGAAGAACGCCGACAAAGATGCGGGAATATAATGCGTAAGAAGTATAAAGTTAGTCTTTTTATGATCATTGGCCTACCGATTGTTGCTGGGATTCCTTTTATTGCCAATTTATATTTCCAACCGCAACTCATTGCGTTTACCCGACTAAGTGTTTGGTTCGTTGTGGCAACACTGATTCCACTACTGTCGCCATTAGGTGGCCATCGTATTGGTGGAAAAGATGCGGTCGTTAAGTATCCATTGTTTATATGGCTAGCATTGGTTATAGCATTTATTGTATTGATCTATCTCCTTTTCTTAACTGAGTCGATGGTTTTTCTCAATCAGGGGAGTCAGCATTATAACGTGAATGTTCGTCATGCACTTGTTCAACTATTCCATTCTGTCTGGCTGCGCAGTATTCTTTTTCCCTGGAGTTTAGTAGCGGCTGTATTGGTTATGTTTGTTGTTCGAAGTGAACGACATAGCTTTCATCCATTTTCCCACTGGATGCCTCTACAGATTTTTTCGCTGCAGGTTGGTCGAATTATGCGCAAAGGTGTCGACCTCTATATTGAAAATAGTGCCCGATTTTTTATTATTGGAACGCTTGCTTTCATCTCTTTCCAGCTCATAGTATTGATTGGCGGTAATACATTTCATGCTGTTCCAACTATTGTCACCCTTTTTGGCATGATACTTTTTCCTTATGCTAGTATTTTTAAGCGCATAGCCCATTGGGTAAAGACTTATAGTCTACCACCTATTATCCCTTTTATTTTTATTATTGTTTTTATTGTCTTCTTTATTTTTCTAATTAGAGTACTACTCTCTTTTGCCCTGCCTTATCTCGATCCGTTAACACAGAAAATGTTGTCATTAGAGATGCCGGCGACCATTAGTAGGTTTTGGCAACCTACTTGGAAAATGTGGGAATGGAGTTGGTGGTTGATGACGGCACCATTGTTTGCGTCAATAATCGCT
Source organism: Gammaproteobacteria bacterium (assembly GCA_028282395.1). Next base: position 1,359 of record JANQHY010000096.1, on the reverse strand, counting down.
AAATTCTCTCATGGGCGCTCGATTAGAGGGGTTGTGCTCTTGATATTAGTTATCCCTACAGCGGTAACAGCCCTGTTTCACTTTTATCCGGCTGTTAGTAATTATTGGTTGCAGAGTAGTATTAGTTATTTTCTCAAGCCTTATGCTGCGTTGGTATTACAATTCATTGCACAACTACTTTTTTTACTGTTTTTTATGCAACGTTCCAGCAATCATATTATGTATATGGGCTATATTCCTCTTGAGTCACCGAAAAAAATTCGTGTATACCCTTTGCGCGGTTTGTGGTTTATGGCAGTGGCATTTACTTCCGCAATAACACTTCGTAGTATCTATGGTGCGACAATGTTGCAGGTGTTGGTGGCAGTGCCGCTATTTCTGATTCTACTGATTTCAATCGTCTACCGCTTACCTGCTGAGGAAAAAAAGGAGGTAAAGACTGAGGAAGGGCATTGAGTAATCGTAGCGCGCCACGCTCCACTGTGGTTAGCGAACTCATCGCGTTTTCTGTTCCCTCCATTTTCTCACGCTTAGCAAATATTTTTGTTGAGGTGGCGGGAACATTTTTTGTTGCTAAGTTGGGTATTATCGTATTGTCTACTTATGGGTTAGCAACGCCACTGTTTCTTGTTGTTTATATAGCAGTTGCCTCCTTTCTGATGGTATTTGCCGTGCGTGCCTGTAAACTTAGCAGCGAGCCCGCGCAGTTAATGCACTATCTTTTTTCCGCAGTGCTATTAGCACTGTTATTCTCAGTGATTACTATGTTGCTGTTGGTATTGTTGCCGAAATTTCTACCCTGGTTGGGACAAAATCGTCAGGTTGCTAATGGTGTTGCTAACTACTTTTCTATTCTAATGTGGGTGCTGCCGGCAAAATTATTGAATATTGTTTTTAATCAATTGCTAATTAGTTTGAAAAAAGGCCGCATTGTGACTATCAATGCTTTTGTCTACGTACTGATGGCATTATTACTGGTATATAGTCTGACACAACAACCCTTGCAATTAGGGTTATATGGCGCTGGTTTAGCACTAGTCATTGCTAGCTGGTTACGTTTTTTCATTATCTATAGCTATTTCACTGTCGTGGTGAAAAAAAGAGTCAAGCACTGTTGGCCACCACTGGCGCAAGTATGGGGTCACATAAAGTACTTATTGCTGTTGGGATGGCCGCTATCTTTTCAGTTTGGTAGTGAACTACTCTCAGGGTTAGTAACAACTTTGATGATTGGCCATATGAACCATTATGCAGTATCGGTACAGCAGGCGACCAATCAGGCACGGATTTTTATTGTCATGGTGCCGTTTGGTATTGGTCAAGGGTGTGCAATGTTAGTTTCTCGGTACGAAAAAGCAC
>JANQHY010000068.1 GCA_028282395.1 Gammaproteobacteria bacterium | reverse complement strand
ATCAGTGTTGTCAAAAGGGAGGTTTGCGGCAACTTTTTTATTGGCTTGCTTTGTGTAAGAGGTGGCAGGTTGATTTTTTGTTGTAGACTGTGCAGGGGTGGTAGTTGCATAGATTGTCAATAGTGTAAAGCAGAATAGTTGAGTAATTCTTGCCAATATTTTCATGGTGAGCTCTCCTTGCCTAATGATCAATACTTTCGTTTAAGTGTGATGACATCCTATAAAAAAATAATAGACTTGTGCTCTAAACTTGTCAATCCTGTTGTGTTGCGGTTGAATGCTGGCGGCGAATTAAGACATAGAGTGCACCGCCACCGCCATCATTATCAGGTGCAGAGCAGAAAGCTAATACCAGTGGATGCTGTTTTAGCCAGTGATTCAGTTGGCTTTTTAATACCGCATGGCGGCCAGTATGCGATAATCCTTTGCCATGGATAATGCGCAAACAGTAATCGTGATCGCGCCAGGCACGGTGAAGAAATTGTTCAGTCAGTTGTGCTGCCTCTTTGATCGTATGGCCATGTAGATCGAGTGTCGAAGTGATAGGATATTGTCCGCGTCGTAAGCGTTGCATGACGCGTTTCTGAATGCCATTGGCGGTGAAAGATAGGCGCTGCTCTTTACCTACCCACTCTGTTGGTGCGAGATGATAGTTAATGCTGCTTTCACTCATCTCCTCTACAGGTGACGGTGTTTGTCGTATCGGAACTACGGGTTTGCGTACGGGTTTATGGTGGACGCGCTTGGTTCCTTTTAGTGGTTTAACATCGCGACAGATGCGTTGGAATAGTTTTTTATCGGCGTCACTTATTGACATAACTTACTAGGGCCAGTATTAATAGTGTAGCTATTGTAACATCTGCACTGAATATTTCACTGTCTTAGTTATAGTGGCTACAGCCCAAAAATTAGGGGTGAGTTCATGAAAAAAAGCCAGCTGCGCGAGTTGCTGACAATCGGTGATATGGTCCATCATGCCGAACAACGCTTTACTGAAGCGGAGATTTATTATGGCCATGGCACTGATAACAGTTGGGATGAAGCGGTAGCACTGGTGCTGCAGGTTCTTCATCTCCCACCTGATGCTGACCAATCGGTTGCGAATGAAACGTTGACTGCTGATCAGCGCGAAAGACTACTCTCATTAATTGAACGCCGTGTCACAGAGCGGATCCCATTGCCCTATCTTCTCCATGAAGCTTGGTTCGCTGGTCATGCCTTTTATGTTGATGAACGTGTCCTAATTCCACGTTCACCGATTGCCGAATTGATTGAGCGGCAGTTTGAGCCGTGGATCAAAGGCGATGAAGTGACACGTATTGCTGATATTGGCACGGGTAGTGGCTGTATTGCCATCGCGGCAGCGCTAGCGATGCCACAGGCAGAAGTGGATGCTATTGATATCGATAGTGATGCGCTGGAAGTTGCTAAGTTCAATATTGCAAAATATCAACTTATTGGTCGGGTAGAGCCGGTACAATCAGATCTGTTTGCACAGCTTGATGCATCGCGGCAGTATGACATTATTATTGCTAACCCCCCTTATGTTGATCCCGCCGCCATTGCTGATTTGCCGGCTGAATATCGGCATGAACCAGAGCGTGCGCTGTCTTCTCCCCAGGTTGGACTATTCCACACTTATGAGATTTTAAAGCAGAGTGGTCGCTATCTTCGTCCGGATGGTATTTTAGTTGTTGAGGTTGGAGACCGGCAGTCATTACTTGAAGAGGCGTTTCCACGCGTGCCCTTTATCTGGCTGGAGTTCGAGCACGGCGGTGAAGGGGTATTTCTGCTGACCCAGGAAGCGCTTGCACTATGCCATTTTGATGCGGTACAATCGAGTGACGACGGTGTAGAAGCCGGCAACAACAGATAATAATCAATATATTATGGTAGATTTTATTAGTCACTATTACTCTGAATGGCTTCGTGCTAATGGCCATATCGCCTTTATTTTGGCATTTATTACCACACTGCTAGCAATTGTTATCGTCAGCTGGTTGGTTAATTACCTATTGAAGCGCTACATTTTACGCTGGCTAGAGCGCGCGGCACAATACTCCTTTAACTGTTTTGGTCATAATCTATCACAACAGCGGGTTTTGGCACGACTTTCCCATTTAGGGCCGGCATTAATACTGTATCGTGGTAGTGATCTATTGCTAACTAATCGTTATAAATGGGATGCCCTATTTGTTGCGGCAATGAAATCGTTAGCACTGATTTATGTTCTTTTGGCGCTGGTTTTTGCTTCGATGGCCCTACTGGATGTCATTCATAGTTGCTATCAGCGTAGTTCACGTGCGGCTGCGCATCCTATCCGTGTCTATCTCCAGGTATTGAAGATTATTATTTGGGGCGTTGCAGCGATTTTGGCCGCGTCAATTATTCTGCATAAATCTCCTTGGGCGTTTCTGGCAGGATTAGGTGCTTTATCAGCCGTCTTGATGTTAATTTTTAAAGATACCCTTTTGGGATTTGTCTCCAGTGTACAGGCAACGCTCTATGACATTATCCGAGTCGGTGATTGGATTACCGTGCCATCCTATGGCGTTGATGGTGATGTTATGGAGATATCTATTAATACTGTCAAAGTACGTAACTTTGATAAAACCATTGTTACGCTACCTACTGCGGCCTTGATGCAGGCAGGCGTACAGAATTGGCGTGGGATGGAGCAGTCGGGTGGCCGTCGTATTAAACGTTCAATTAGAATTGATATGGATACTATCCAGTTTTGTGATCAGGAGATGTTGCAAGAGTTGCGTGGATTGGCATATATGCACGACTATATTGAGCAGAAAATCAAGGAGATTGGAGTGCATAACAAGGAGCAGGGAGTCAATACCAGTCAAATTATTAATGGTCGTCAGCTGTCAAATATTGGTCTTTTCCGCGCATACGCTAAAATTTACCTACAGCATCATCCGGCAATTCATAGCCAGGGTGGCTTTACCTTTCTTATACGCCAATTAGAGCCAACAGAGATGGGTTTACCGATACAGATCTACGTTTTCACTAATGATACTAACTGGGTACGTTATGAAGAGATTCAGGCCGATATTTTTGATCATCTATTATCGGCCTTACCATTTTTCCATCTACGTGCTTTTCAGTGTGTTTCGCCAGCCGTGGCAAACTAAACAACACTTAAAATAAGCGGTCTCAGAGAGAGACCGCTTATAAGATGGAGAGGGTTTGGTTTGTGTTAGTTCCTACCGCCACTAAAGGCGCTTAAGATTCTGAGTAAATTGACAAAAATATTAAATAAAGCGACATACAGAGTCACCGTTGCCATAATGTAGTTCGTTTCGCCGCCGTGAATAATTTCACTGGTTTTATAGAGAATCAGTGCCGATGAGAGGAGAATAAAGGCGCCTGAAACGACCAGGCTAGTGATTGTCATTTGGAATAGCATGGCGGCAACACCCAATAGCAGGGCACCAACCATGCCGACCATGATAAAGCCACCGAGATAGCTAAAATCTTTTTTGGTGGTTAAGGCATAGGCAGACAAGGCAAAGAAGATCACACCAGTGCCGCCCAGTGCGGTAATGATTAGATGTTGGCCATTAGGGACATTGGAGATGTAGTGGTGCAGTATTGGGCCCAGTGTCAGTCCGAGAAAGCCAGTTAGTGCAAAGACTGAAACAACGCCGGCAACGGGGTTATTACGCAATGAAGTGGTTAAGAATAGCAGGCCAAAATAGATCAAGAGTATCAAGAACGGATACTTCACAAAGCTCAGTTGGACATGCATTGAGAAAGCGGCAGCCAGGGCGCTGAATACCAGTGTACAGGCTAGCAGTGAATAGGTTTTACGCAGTACGATATTAGTGGATAAAATTGACTGAGAACGGCGCGTAATCAGCTTAGATTCTGGTTGCATGGATAGAGCCTCCGCTTACATTTTTGATTTATAGAAAAGCAGTATAACATAGCGCTTCGCCAATAGCCAGATTGCGATAGTGACAAAAAGGTAGAGAGAAGTGCATTGACCTAATAGCATGAAGAGGGTAGTATTCTGGCTGAGCTAGGGCCACAGGCCCTAAATAGCCTAACTGGAGAGATGGCTGAGTGGTTGAAAGCGGCGGTCTTGAAAACCGTTGAGTCCTCGCGGGCTCCGGGGGTTCGAATCCCTCTCTCTCCGCCAGAATAGTCTTTATGAGGGCCATTGTGTTTTGCACAATGGCCCTCATAAAGACTATTTTAGTTTGAGGGGTTCGAACCCCATCAAAGGGGGTTCGACAAATCGTCAGGATAGACGATTTGGATGCCGTAGGCACCCGTAGGGCGCTGGCCAGGATGGCCAGCGTCAATCCCTCTCTCCACTCCATTTACTGCTTGTTGGCAAGAGAAAAATGGTTTGACTGTTGGGGTTCGAACCCCCTTTCAGGAAAGGCGATTTAGATGCCGTAGGTACCCGTCAGGGCGCTGGCCAGGATGGCCAGCGTCAATCCCTCTCTCCACTCCATTTACTGCTTGTTGGCAAGAGAAAAATGGTTGACGGTCGGGGTTCGAACCCCCTTTCAGGAAAGGCGATTTAGATGCCGTAGGCACCCGTAGGGCACTGGCCAGGATGGCCAGTGTCAATCCCTCTCTCGATTCCATTTTATTCAGATTATTTCTCGATAGAGAGACTGTTGGCAGGTTAAAAAATCCTGGCGGAATTCATCACCGGAGCCATAAGCGGCGGTTGCCTCCTGAATACTGCGATTATATTTTATCTCTACCAGATCGGATAGCTTATTAGCTCGTAGCGTTTCAATACCCTCTTCGACATATTGTTCTAAAATAAACTCGATAAACTCAACTTTTTTCGGGTTTCTTAGCAAATCTTGTATATGCATTCTCGCTTGCAGTGCACGTTGCTGGCGCGTCAACATTGGCGAATTAAATGCGATATAGGCTAAGACATCATAAATATCACTCTGAGGTTTACCGACCACGCGTTTAATTTCCTCAAAAGCATCATTAGTGATACCACTTTTTGCCAAGGCCGCTAATAAATCGTTACGTGTATCAGGATCAGACCATTGTTGGCGCAACTCCTCTTCATTATTAAAAAAACGCGGTAATGTATCGTAAAGCGATTGGATAAACTCTTGTGCAGAGACGGGACGTTGTTGTTTTCCCCAATACAGAGTTGCAGCAACGCATTGTATTTGACGGGTTCTTTCGTCGGAGAGGTGAATAACGATTGGTTGTGGGCGCGCATTGTCGCTTTGTTCCGTTTCTAGGTGGTTTTCGTCGCCTGGTTCTGATGAGATAGTTTCAGAAGCGGCATGATCTAATGGGCGTTCCAAGTCAGCTTCTTCTACTACAATAGGTTCACCATCCCATTCAGGCTCATTGAATCGTTCATGCGCTCTGTCAAAGTCAAAGATAGTAAAAAACTCTTTCCCTTCATAAAGTCGGGTACCACGCCCAATAATTTGCTTAAACTCGACCATATCATTACAGGGACGCATTAACACAATGTTGCGGATATTTCTTGCATCAATGCCGGTTGACAACTTTCTTGAGGTAGTCAGAATTAAGGGTCGAGTTCTTTCGTTATCTTGAAACTGTCGCAAGGCCTGTTCGCCCATTTCACCATCAGCCCAGGTGACTCTTTGACAATAGTCATCGCCACAATAGCGTTTAAGTTTTTTTGAGGCATATTGGTTAATATAGTCGCGTACCTCTGCGGCATGTTTTTGACTTCTACAAAACACTAGTGTTTTTTCATTTGGGCCAATTCTATCCATCCAATACTCAATGCGTTTCTGCTCGCGCTGAGGAATAGAAATATTACGATTAAAGTCTGATTTAGCTGTATAGAGTTTATTTTGTTGCGGTGTGCCCGCAATAATTTCACCATCATCGGGATGGTAGTAATAGTCATCAATATTGCTGGCAATTGCTTGGACTTTGAAGGGGGTTAAATAGCCATCCTCGATGCCATCTTTAAGGCTATAGCGGTAAACTGGTTCGCCAAAGTAGTGATAGGTTTGTATATTTTCCGTATGTTTCGGTGTTGCTGTCATGCCAAGTTGATAAGCGGGTTGGAAATAGTCTAGCACCTTGCGCCAACTGCTTTCGGCATTAGCGCCACCACGGTGACACTCATCAATAATAATGAAATCAAAAAAATTAGGTGCGTACTCTTGAAAGTTAGGCGCCTCCTCTCCTTTTTTATTCATATTTTTACCGGAGACTGTTTGGTAGATTGTAAAAAAAAGGTGGCCATTCTTCGGCATGCTCTTGCGTTGCTTGATTTTTTTGGGATTCAGTCTAATCATCGCCTCTTCAGGGAAAATACCGATAAATCCACTATACGCTTGATCGGCCAATATATTTCGATCCGCTAAAAAGAGAATACGTGGCTCTCGTACTGTGCCATCTTTGTTTTGAATAGAAGATAATGACCACTTACTCTGAAATAGTTTGTATGCAATTTGGGCTGCGACAAAAGTTTTGCCAGTACCGGTTGCCATTGTCAGCAAAATGCGTGGCTGTTGACGCATGACAGCCTCTAACACTCTGTCAACGGCTATTCGCTGATAATAGCGCAAGCGCTTTCCCGGTTGGCTTGCAAAGGAGTGTTGAGAAAATCTTTCATACCATTTGCGCTCAAATTCTGTCTGGCAGCGCTCCTGCATGACATGTTCCCATAGCGCTTGTGGTGACATAAAGTTGTCTACCTCGCCCTCTTCACCACTCTTGCGGTCTATTTGGTAAATCTGCTTGCCATTGGTCATATAAGCAATTTGGCAGTCTAAGCGATTTGCATAATCGAGCGCCTGAGCACGGCCCTCTCTGAAAGACAAGGCGGCTTTTTTTGCTTCAATAACGGCGAGAATCTTATTTTGGTATACCAGCACATAATCAGAAAAGCGTTTAGATTGGCGTTCTCCTCCAGGTAAAATTCGCCCTGGGCAGGGTTCTTCGGTTCTAGCATAACTTTGATCAACTTCGCCCCAGCCAACAGCGCGAAGTCTGGGGTCAATTAACTCAGCTCGTGTATCTGATTCATTACGTTGCATATTGCCTCCTGACTGCTTTGTGCAGACAATTGTCCTAAAAACGCTTGTTGTAGGATAGATTGTTTTAATTCTTCGATATGATTTAATTTTTGTTGGTAATGTTCTGTCAGCTGTTGCGTTTTTAATGATAAGTTATCCAAGATAACAACAATCTGCTGTTGTTCTTGGAGAGGTGGGAGATTAAGAGTTAAACTCTGCATTTTCTTAATCGTAAGTGTGTTAACCGTTGCGCCGTTTACGGTCTCTAGCTGCTTCTTCATCAAAGAAGATTGTAACCATATGTTGATAAATTGACTCGATACGGTTGCCTTTTTCTTAAGCCAAAGGACGCTTGCATCTTTAAAATAGAATCTATCTTTATTTTTTACTACATAAGAGTTGCCAATAGTGCCAATAGCCGTAATGATGATATCATCATTTTTAGGTGCGCCATGTTTTTTAGCATATTTGCTGTATAGCTCCTCGGAGATAAACAGTTCATTATTGACATAGCCATATTTCGATAGTTTTGTTACTTCTCTTCCTCTATAGAATGGGACCCCCTGTTTTTTCCACTGTGATTTGAGGACGCGTTTACTTGAGCCAATTTCAAATAGCGCTCCGAGCCTATTTTTTTTCCAATTATTATTGGCATTATTAAAAATAGTTGCCAAATAGCTTTCAAAGAGTTCTTTTGCACTGGTCAACTGGTTTGCAGTATTAGATTTAAGTGTGTCTAATAGCGAAAAGGCCTGATCAAGAGTGTTGACGATTTGTTGTTGCTCTTTTATAGGCGGGAGCGAGATAGTAATTTCTTTCAGTGTTTTGACAGAAGCGATATTTTTAATGGCAACGCCTTTAGAGTGGGCTGCTACTTGTTTTTGAAAAACAGGACTTTCCATCCATAATTTTAGGAATTTGGCATCTATTTTACTGCATTTGGGCGATAATTTTAAAAGCGCCTGATTTATAATGCCTCTTTTTGCATTGTTAGGAACTATTGCTACTTTCCCCATTGTTCCTGAACAGCTCATAATTATATCGCCAGGAACTAATTCAAAACGCATCATGTCACGAAATTTGTTCTCATCTATATAGTATCGCACTTCTGAAAATTGTCCAGATATAGCGTGCTTCTGCTCATAAACGGCATAACCACTATCTTTGAAAAAGCTTTTTTTTAGGCTTCCACCAAAAGGGCCTCTTACAAAATCACAAACACGATCTAATTCTATTGATTTCCAGCTCATGTAATCAACTCCCGTAGTTTTTCAATAACTGATACGTTCTGCTGATCAAGTTGATCTATTTCTGCCAGAATTTCTTCTGGTTTGCGTAGAGGTTTCTCAGAATTGGCATTCGGATTGCGTACAGATAGATCATAGGTCTCTGTATCAATCGAGTTTACATTAACAAGCCAGGAGTCATCAGAGTTTTTTTGTGTTTTCTGTAATGTGATGAACGCTTGTAGATCTTCATCATTCAGTGGATTCGTTTTTCCTAATGAGCGTCCAGGATTGAGTTGGTAGTACCAAATAGATTTTGTTGACTGGCCTTTGGTGAAAAAGAGTACAATGGTTTTAACGCCGGCACCTATAAATGTCTTGGCAGGGCAATCAAGAATAGTGTGGCAGTTACATGTGCTCAGTAGTTCACGTCTTAGTGCAATAGCGGCGTTATCAGCATTTGATAGAAAGGTGTTTTTAATGACCACAGCCGCGCGGCCACCAGGTTTCAACGATTTGATGAAATGCTGCAAAAATAAAAAGGCCGTTTCGCCTGTTTTAATAGGAAAGTTTTGTTGTATCTCTTTGCGCTCTTTGCCGCCGAAGGGAGGATTGGCGAGTATGATATCATACTGATCACTGGGTTGGATATCCATGATATTTTCAGCTAGGGTATTGGTGTGTATCACATTGGGTGAATCAATCCCATGTAAGATCATATTCATAATTGCGATAATATAAGCAAGAGATTTTTTCTCCTTAGCAAAAAAGGTGTTCTCCTGCAGGAAACGTTTATTTTTTGCTGAAATTCTACCGCTATGATGGTAAAGATACTCAAATGCCTCGCACAGGAATCCAGCTGAGCCGGCAGCGCCATCATAAATGGTTTCGCCAATTTTAGGTTGGATCACTTTGATCATGGCGCGGATAAGTGGTCTGGGGGTGTAGTATTCGCCACCATTACGTCCAGCATTGCCCATATTTTTAATTTTTGCCTCATACAGATGCGACAGCTCATGTTTTTCTTGAGAGGAACGAAAGCGTAACTTATCAACGGTATCCAGAACATCTCTTAACGAATAACCATTGTGTAATTTGTTTTTGATCTCGGAGAATATCTCGCCAATTTTATACGCTAAGCTATTGCTGGGGGTGTCATCGTTTTTGAATTTCTGCAAATAGGGGAATAGTTTGTTATTTACAAATTTGAGTAGCGCATCGCCTGTTAAGGCATGATCATAATCAATCTCACCTTTTTTGTTTTTTGGCGCGGCCCACTGACTCCACTGGTAGGGTTTTTTGAGAATTGGTTGATAGGGCTTGCCATCAATTTTGCACTTCTCTTTCCTGTCTTGTTCAAAGTCTTCTAAGTATTTGAGGAAAATCACCCAGGATGTTTGCTCAGTATAGTCGAGCTCGCTGGAGCATCCAGCATCTTTGCGTAAAATATCATCAATGTTTTTAAAGAGTTGTTCAAACATAGTCTGTTGTTCTCGGCTTGATATTGACCTGCAAAGAGTTTACGTGTGA
>JANQHY010000062.1 GCA_028282395.1 Gammaproteobacteria bacterium | reverse complement strand
CAAAAGTTTGTATATTTTTGCAAAAAAGCGATCTATATTATTTTTCCTGCAACATTAACAAACATTATCGGACCTTTATCCTCTGTATGGATGGTTCACCTTTTAACTCACTACAATCAAACCTTGGTTGCAGGGTATGGAATTGCTGCACGAACCGAGCAATTTTTTCTAATTCCGCTATACGCGCTCTCCGCCAGTGTTGGACCAATTATTGGACAGAATAGGGGGGCAAAATTGTATGAGCGGAGTTATATAACTTTAAAGAAAGGCTATTTATACTCTTTGATCTTTGGTTTGATATCAATGTTATTAATGGCTAGTGTTGGCTACCATATAATTGTGCTCTTTTCTAACAATCATGAGGTATTAAAAGTTGCTAGATTCTATCTATGGATCGTGCCTATTAGTTATTCAGCTTGGGGAATATTAATGATAACAAATGCCAATTTCAATGTCATCGGCAAACCGCATATTTCAACGCTTCTCACTATTTTTCGCTTAGTCATTGTATTTTTACCACTATCGCTTTTACTACAGTACCTACTGGGTTATACCGGTATATTTTTAGCATTTAGTATAGCAAACTTTGTTGCAGCATTAGTTGCTGTTTATACTGCTTTCAATCTATCTTCTATTTCGGCATATACATTTTTGACCAGTTCTAAAGAATCTATCTAATATCATTGCAGCAAGTGATTCCACTTACCATAGTTACAAACTACTTAATGATATAAACGAAGCAATATAACTGATTTACAATAACATAGGCTAAATAGTACATATTTTTAAAACTCTAATTATTAACTAACCTTTTGCTTAATTCGCATTTTTCATTTACAATTGTGACCCTGTAAGAAAATAAGGGTAGGGGCGCGTAAGATGCATATAATAAAAACACTGATTGTATTATTAACATTTGCATAGGTTGGCAACATTAGTCAAACTTAACTGAGTAGTTTGCTATTATTTACACAACTACATTTGCATAGCTAATATCCAATTGCTCATTGTTCTCCTCAACCTTTATTTTATAGATGGATTACTAATGTATGAGTAAAAAATATGTTCAAAAATACTTTGTACATTAGAAATTAATTAAATAGTTTAAAAAGGAGTCTCAATAATGAACAATGACAAAACAAATAGGTCATCTTCTTGGCAACGTGATATTTTTTCTGGTGGACTTGCTGGCGCATTCGCTGGAACCTTGGGTTTTCCTTTTCTTATTATGAAGAAAAGAAGTCAAATGCAAATGGGGGAATTCAAGTTTTCTCGTTTGTTTCTTGGCTTGCCTACTTTTGCATCGAGCATTATAGTCAATACAGCAATTATTGTAGGCGCCAAAAACATGCTTGGACGATTTCTTTCTGAAAATCATCAACAAGTCAACGATGCTGATCAATCTTCTGATAACAATAATTCATTTATCACAACTTCTTTTGCAGGGCTTATTGCAGCTTTCCCGGTCACATTTGTAGATAATGTTATTGTTACCCAGCAATTAAGACGAATTAATGGATCATTGGCATTTAAGCAGATTATTAAAAACTCACCTTATGGTTTACTTGTTAGTTACCCAGCCCTTGCTTTTCGTGAAACATTGTATTCTACAGCAATGTTTTATGGTGCAGCGCAGTTTCGCCAATTTCTCCAAAGTAACTATGGTATTGATTCATACTATTGGCCTATTATACCTGTTGCATTTGTATGTTGTGGAATTTCTCAACCCTTTGATACAATTGCTGGTGTTCAGCAATACTACATGGCGGAAAGAAACCAATCATTATCGATAGTCGATACGGCAAGACACGTGTACAAAACAAGAGGCATGGCTGGCTTCCTTCGTGGCTCTCCATATCGTTTAGGACTCATGACAGTCTGTTTTGGCGTTATTCCAACGGCTGAAGAGTATCTTAATAACGTATGGGATAATCGTAGTAGTTTTTTTGGTAGTCTATCTCCCAGTGCTTCTAACGAGTTAATGGCATCTAGTCCTGAGCCTAGCTTGCCAGAATCACCAGGGTGTAAAGGACCGTAGGAGCCAATTTTAAGCAGGGCTGGAGGTTGCTAACTTAGTAGCATCTAGCAACAATAGATTATAAATAAGTTTAATAAAGCCATTTACTAAACTTAATCCTTGAAATTTTTACTAAATATTATAAATTTTCTTATCCTTTCTGATAGATCATGTGCAGTTAAGTATGCTGCTTCAACTAATCCTTGATGGCACCAATCGCCACAAACACCGATAAAGTGATTAGAATCAAAAAAACTTGATGGCCCAATCACTTTTTTCATGTTTGCGTAATGCCAATGATGGATATCGCGATAAGTAATAGACGGGAAATTATAACTTTTCAGAACGTTAAACGTCACATTTTCGAGATATTCCATCACTTTACTGTGATCACTCTCAGCATGACTATCAGCAAAAATATTCGTTGACAATACAGTCAAACTAGGTGGTCGTTTATTGCCGCCTGGCCTGGTTGCATTATTCGATATCCAACTAATGTCCGAATTTTTTACGAGTGCCGCACAGAAATCAATTGGTAGTTTTTCAGAAAAGCCTAACATAAGGCTAAAACAACCCATCATCGAATAACGATTCAGTTGCGGTAAATAGTGAGTTGTCTTAGGCAATAATTCAATCGCTTGCGCAACTGGTATCGCTAATAAAACACCAATATATGGGCCATATACGACACCTTCATGAGTTTTTAAGTAATGGACGCCTTGATCTGAGATAATATTGCAGATTCTTGTTGAAAGGTGCAGCTGGTGATCAGTAGCAAGCGCCTTGCACCAACTAGTCATTTTAGGGCTAGCAACATAGTGCGGAAAAGCATCATACCACCTTGTCTCCCTTAACGTCCGATCACGGTCGATTTCAATGAATTTTCCTTCCCAGGGCACTAGCAGTTTTTTCTCAATAAATGAGGAAATATATTGTTTAAATTGATTGGATTTTGCAATGAAGAACTGTGCGCCTATATCAAATTGATGTCCAATTTCGTTGTATCGAGTTGCTAATCGTCCACCTACACCACGTGCTTTTTCAAAAATTGTTATATTACAATGATTTCGAAGCAAGTCAGCTAATACCAAACCACTTAATCCGGCTCCAATAATTGCAATATCATGCTTTCTCATCATTTATATAGTACTCAAACACAGAATAACTAAACAAAGTATCACTATTGCTGTGATAATAAAACGCAGTTTAATAAACCACTCCTTTAAGATCATTTTCTTA
>JANQHY010000051.1 GCA_028282395.1 Gammaproteobacteria bacterium | reverse complement strand
AGTCACCATAATTGCCATTGGCATTAATGATAAGCCACTGTGCCAGTAGCTGAAAATAGAGATAACGATAATACTTAATACGCTTTGGATAAATTTCATCATTGAAGCCGCGCAGCCAGCATTTTGCTCGAGAGCAGTCATTGCGCCACCTTTAGTGCTAGGAATAATGAAGCCAAAACCAAAACAGCTTAGGATAAGTGGCAGTGTTATAGAGAGTACAGTGTTGTGACCGTGTTCCGCTGCAGTCATTAGCCAGCCACCACCTACTAAGGAGAGAAATATGCCAGTAGCAGTTAAATTTTTTGTACCAACCCGTTTTACTAGTAGCCAGACAATAATTGTGCCGACAATTAAACCAACAATGGTTAATGCCATGAGGCGACCGGATTGAAGTAGGTCGAGTTTAAGACTGTGTTTGTAAAGGAATGGTACTGCGTCGAGCAGACTAAACATTGCGCCAAACATGATACCAAGAATCAGTACATAGCCAGTATAATGCAAATTGCTGAGCAAGTTTTTGTAGGCGGTAAGAGGAGGATGTTTTTCATCATTGGTCTCTTTCTGTGTTTCTGCGACAAAAATAAACATGGTAATCAGGAGAATGACAGCGTAAATAGCAAGGAAAATAAATATCGCTTGCCATTGAAAATGGTGGGCAAGGTGAGAGCCAACAAATGGGCCGATTAATGGTCCCGCAGCCATAAATATCCCAATAGTCGAGATAGCACGAGTGACCGCAGCGGGTTCAACAAAAAGGTCGCGTACCATAGCATTACCAACACTGGTAAATGCAGCAGCCATAAAGCCAGCAACAATGTAGCTGAGGCAGAAAGTAGTATAATGATGACTTGAAGCGACTAAGGAGACCATAATGGCATAACCAACGAGTGCCAGCAGGACAACACGGCGGCGGCCAATATAATCGGATAGCGTTCCCCATACCAATTGACCAATAGCATAGCCGATAAAAATAATACTCAATGATAACATCATCGCCTGATTGCTACTATTGAACACTGTGGCGAGTGTTGGTAGTGCCGGTAGATAGGCGGAAAAGTTAAGTTGTGTTAATAGAAATCCTAAAAGAATAATAAAAAACGCTATGTATTTTTTTGCCATCACTATCTTCCTAATATACTTAACATAGTGTCCCGGTGCAGTGACCGAATATTATTGACTCTAGCATAGAATCTGGTATGTGGCAATTTTTCTTCTAGTTATGGGAGGTTGTTCTTGTACGTGATCTGCAGAATTTTTGCAATAAGTAAGAAATCATTGATCAAGATGTGAGCGCATAAGCAGAGTTTCTACTAAAATTAAATTTTCACTCTGTATCTCAACCCATTGTCGTCCCGATGCTTTTGCGTGGGACGACAAGGTTGTGATTACAACTATAGTTTGCAATAACGTTTAAGTACGCCCAACATAAGTAGCGCTGCCAGCAGATAAAATGGTAGCAGTGCCAAGGCAAAATGGAAATCATGGACACTGAAGTAGTGGGCGCCACTAACAACTTTTCCATGCCAGAGAACATCTAATACTTTACCAACCAGTGGTTCACTGAATGCACCAAACAGCGCATCACCGGTATTAATTAATCCAATCACCGTAGCAGCTAGAGGTAGGGGGTTCATCTCTTTACCGAGGGCAAAGCCGAGCATAAAGGCGCCCGTGCCAAATCCAACCAGAAACAGCAGTACGCCTTCTAGTGTTAGTGATAGCGGCGGTAGATAGATGGCTATGACAAGGGAGAGTAATGATAATAGTACGCCAAAGACCATGACGCGGTAGCGGTTGCCGAGCCGATCTGATGCCCAGCCTAAAACTGGTCCGCCAACCGCCAGGCCAAAAAACATCATCGAAGTGAGCATTGCTGCGGTTGCTTTCTCTACATGGAAGCTCTCTTGTAGAAACGGATTGCCCCATAGGCCACCGAACACAGCCACCGGTGCAAAAGCAAGGCCACTATATAGCATCAATAGCCAGTTGTGACGCTTTTTCAATAGTAGGAAGAAATCGCGTAGTTTAAGGCTATTATCGTGTTTGCCAGTTTGGGCAGGTGCCTCAGCAGGATAACGCTTCTCACGGTCGAATAGATAGAATAGGGCTGCTAGTGCTAGGCCGACAAAACCAACATAGAGTAACCCATGTTGCCAGCCAGCATGGCGGATAACGACTGCCAGCGGCATTTGGCCAGCCATAGAGCCAACCATTGCGGCAGTTGCTAGGAGGCCGCCAACAAAGGCAAATTGCCGTGGTTTAAACCAGACGGCGGCCATTTTCATATAGCTAACGGTCGCAAAAGCGGCGCCGACACCAATTAAGCCGCGCGCCCATAAGGCGTGTGAGAGGGTGGTTGCACTGGCGAAGCCTAGAGCTCCAAGAGCACTCACAGCAATAGCAGCAGCCGTAAGTAGTCGT
Organism: Gammaproteobacteria bacterium; assembly: GCA_028282395.1. Next base: position 2,943 of record JANQHY010000051.1, on the reverse strand, counting down.
GGACTATATTTGTCGAGCAGTGGCCCAACAAAGAGTTGTGTTACTAGGTAAGCATAAAAGTAAGTTGCAGCGAGATTACCTAAACCAACGCCATTAAGATGGAAAAACTCCATGAGCTCGTGCGTCATCACGCTGGGCGATACCTGGAGGATATACTTGTAGAACAGGAAAAGTGCGCAGAGTGAGATAACTACCCAGGGGTAAGCGCGGCTAGCCAGAGCTGTCATCGGTTGTTTCATTAATAGTGGATTGGTTAATGTTTTTGTTAATGCTTTCATGGTCAATTTTCACCTCATTTTCTTTCTATAATTCAATAATTAACACTGTCTTGCATAAAAGTTGAATTGGCCTGCCCTGGGTGGGCAAGACACGACTTACCCTAGGACAGGTTAATAATTCGAATCATTGCAGAAATGGTTGAGGTGGCGCAACGAACGGCTGCCAGGGCGGCAGAGCGACGAGTTGTCAAAGTAAGTTGTTCGTTACGTTTCATACTATTACTCAATTAAAATTGACTATTTTCGATTATGTCATAGTCTCAATGCGTTTGTCAAGCACTATCTATGTTGATATTTCATGGAGCTGGTTGCGTGAGGAAAGCTTTCGGGTCATCTAGCAAAATACGCGCAAAAGATTTTACAATCACTTTTTTATAAATTTAATGAAAAAAAATAATCACTCAATTAGTCGCTTTTTAATCGCTTCAACGGTTTCTGTTTTAGCCGCAGAGATGTTTAGATTTGCTTTGCCGCTTATGATATTAACATTTGGCTATAGTGCGATTTATGCTGGGTGAATTGATTTTTCACAGTTGTTGTTGGGTACGTTAATTGAGAATCGTAGTAAATTAGCAACTATTAGATTGTGTGAGCTCGGTCGAGTTTTTACAGCAATATTCCTATTTTTCGTTCTCTTTGAGCTCAAAAACATCTATCTGGTAATGGTTGCTTAGTAAGAGAATGTTGGCGCTATTATCAATTATTACTTGGCTAAATAATTTTGCCCATCCGATTTTACTATTATCGATTATGGTCTTTGAAAAGAGTCACCGTTAGGTTTTGTTAATGCCTGTACCAGTAAGCTCTCCTCTCAAGAGAGTTGAGCATGGAATAAGTTGATAACTAGTCATCTAAAAGGTTAAACTTGTCTATAGAGTTAGCTTTTTAACAAAACTCTACACAATTATTATCTTATAATAGTAATGGTTACTTAAAAGGGGGCTGCATGAATAAATATCCTGCATTAACACCAGAAGTGATAGCGATTGTTCGTGATAAAGGGACTGAGATGCCTTTTTCGGGGCAATATCTTGAAGCTAGTAGTGATGCTTATGGCACGTATCTCTGTCGTGGTTGTGGCCAGGCACTATTTCGTGCGCAGGCGCAATTTACGTCACAGTGTGGTTGGCCCAGTTTTGATAATGAGATTGCAGATGCCATCGTGAGGCAACATGACCCTAATAATCGTGGTAAAGAGATCGTTTGTTCTCGATGTGATGCCCATTTGGGTCATGTTTACCATGGTGAGCAGTATACTGCGCGTGATACCCGTCACTGCGTGAACTCACTTTCAGTGGAGTTTGTTGAGGATAGTGAGGTGGTCGATAGTGAAGAGGTAATTGTTGCTGCCGGCTGTTTCTGGGGTGTGCAGACACTTTTTGATCGTCTGCCGGGTGTTTTAAAAACGGAAGTTGGTTATATCGGTGGTAGTGAGCAGCAGCCGAATTATGACCAGGTGCGTCATCATGAGACTGGCCATTTTGAAGCGGTCAGAGTACTTTTTGACCCAAAAAAGGTTTCATTAGTAAAAGTTTTGCAATACTTTTTTGAAATTCATAATTTTAGTCAAACTGATGGGCAAGGACCTGATCTTGGTTCACAATATCTGAGCGCAATTTTCTTTTTTGATGAAAAACAGAAAACAGCCGCTGAGGAGCTAATAAATCAACTAAAACAAAAAAATTATCAAGTTGCTACCACTTTACACCCACTTTCTATTTTCTGGCCAGCGGAGAGTTATCATCAGGACTATTACAAGAAACATGGTAGTGAACCGTATTGTCATATTTGGCAGCCTATTTTTTCTGAATAGATATTATTACGGTTTGGGTTCGCTCTTAGGCTGTAGAATTGTATTGGAGGATGTTGGTATGTCAGTCAATAATTGTCTATTTTGCGTAATATCTTGTGTTGGCGATGGTGGATAGCACTCATCATCACTATCGTCACTGCAACATGATGTGCAGCAACAGAAAAAGGAGAGAACTTTGATAAACCCACCCCATAATGCCGCAAGGAAATCAACAATGCTTCTTGTTTCTGTTCCAGTTGTTTGTGGTAAAGGTAATGACTGTTGGCGATAGGTTTTAATTTGATCCATATTATCATGGCAGGATAGTTCGGTGATTGATAGTTTTCTGGTGTATGGCTGCAATTTTTTATTTACAATTTGGTAAAGATTGCTTTTCTCTACTTGATGCAAATCCTGTTTCAGGATATCGAGTTTTTTAAGTTGAGTCTCCTCTTTTCTGCCAATACCGTGTTCAACAATATAACCAAAGAAATTGGATAGTACCATTGCACTGATATGCGACTTAATCAGATGTTGTGAGTAATTATTGAGTAGTTTACTATTAAGACAATATCTTTGGAAAAGTTGTTGGGTAATATTTTTTACAATCTCTTCGACAAGGTTATCAAGCTCGTCCGACATATTCTCATACTGTCGTAGTATTTCATAGTAGTGATTAAGTGTTGTAGGATTAAGCATAATATTCATAAAAGGAGAGCTTTCAAGCAGGGTCTCTTGTGTTATCAGCTTGTTAACAATCTGATTAAGTTTTTTGTTCTCTATCTCTTCCAGTAGTGTGGAGGATGCTTGCTGAAAACTTAACATACTACTTTACCCCTATCGTCTAGTTAAAACTAACGTGGGAAAATTATA
>JANQHY010000038.1 GCA_028282395.1 Gammaproteobacteria bacterium | reverse complement strand
TGTGAAGCATTAGCGCTTAATTTTGATAAGCGCATTAGCAATTCAGAGGGTGTTGAGGTTGCTTCACAGCGCGGCATATCGTTGTATGCCGATAGTCGTGGATTTATGGCATCGTTGCCGCGTACCAGCCACTCACTTTATTGTAGTCTTATTGCCCAGGCTGAAGGCAAAATGGAACGTGATTATAGTTATGCTTTGGTGCGTGATGTAGCAGATATGCCAACTATTAATACGCTAGCACAGCGCAGCGCTGAAAAGACTGTTAGCCGCTTGGGTGCGCGTAAAATTGATAGCTGCACGGTACCGGTTATTTTTGCAGCAGAGGTTGCAGGTGGATTGATTGGCCATTTTCTCTCGGCAATTAATGGTTACAATCTTTATAAAGAGGCCTCATTTTTAACTGGAAAGTTACAACAACAGGTGTTTGGTCGTCATATTCAGATTTATGAATCTCCCCATCTGGCGAAAGGGCTGGGAAGTTGTGCATTTGACCATGAAGGTGTAGCAACTGCCGAGAAAGACTTTATTCATGAAGGAGTATTACAAAGTTACCTACTTGACAGCTATAGTGGGCGGCGATTAAATATGACCACGACAGGTAATGCCGGTGGAGCACATAATCTTTTTATAGCGCCAACCGCTGGCGATTTAACTGATCTACTAAAAAAGATGGAGCGCGGGTTGTTGGTGACTGAGCTATTGGGTCAAGGGGTAAACATGGTCACAGGCGACTACTCACGTGGTGCCAGTGGTTTTTGGGTTGAGCAGGGTGAGATTCAATATCCGGTATCGGAGGTAACGGTTGTGGGAAACTTGCAACAGATGTATGCCAATCTAGTTGCAGTTGGTAGTGATATTTACCCCTATCGCAATATCCGTAGTGGCTCAATATTATTGGAAAGTATGGTTGTGGCAGGAAAATAAACGCTTTTAACGAGGGCAGGAAATGATACAGAATATGCGTGATAAATCGGGATCCTGGTTAACAGGAATAATTACCGTTGTCATTATTTTAACGTTTGCATTGTGGGGTGTTCAACGATTATTTGTCAGCGGTAGCAATAATACACCGGTAGCAAAAGTTAACGGCGTTAAAATTAGCCAACAACAACTTTATGTTGCTTGGCAACAGCTGCAACATAAGAAGCAGACTGAGCTAGGGGGGGAATTTTACGATGATCCAACGCTACCAGCAAAATTGAAACAGCAGGCATTAAAAGAGTTAGTAGAGCGTACTATTCTTACTCATCATCTTGAGAAGCTCGGTTACCATATAAGTCGAGTCAGTACGAGTGAGGCAATTTTCCAGATGCCACTTTTCCAGGTGGATGGAAAATTTTCCTCTGCACGCTTTGTTCAGGTTATTACTGCACAGGGTTATAACCAGAGTGATTTTTTTGATTTAATGAGTCATTTGTTGATGATGCAACAGCTTCTTTTTGGCATTAGTATTAGTCAATCTTTATCGGTGCCACAGGCAGCTCCTCTCTTAGCACATTTTTGGCAGAAGCGACAATTCTCATCAGTTATTCTGAAACCTACCCAGTTTGCCAATCAGGTAAAGATAAACCAATCCGATATCAAGCAATATTATCAAACGCACGCCAAGCAATTTCTTACTCCCGAGCAGGTACAGATTAATTATATTCAGCTATCGCCAGCACTAGTACAGCAGACGATTCAACCCGATGAGGCTGCACTCAAAAAGTTTTATCAGCAACACCGTCGACAATTTGGTGAAAAAGCTAATTATGATAAAGTTGCTGATCAAGTTCGTAGTGCTTATCTAACCGAGCAGACGAATAAACAGTTTGCACAGAAGCGTGATGATTTGTCTAACTTAATTTATGAGCATCCCGACTCACTGAAACCAGCTGCTGAAGCGTTGAAATTACCACTGAAAACGTCAGCGTTTTTTGATCGTAGTGGTGGTAAACAGGGTGTCACAAAAGATCGTGCAGTGATTGCTGCTGCATTTAGTGATGCAGTGCTTAAACAGGGTGAAAATAGTGATGTGATAACCTTAGCAGATGGCTCAGTTGTTGTTTTGCGTCTTCAGTTGCATAAGCCAGCAAAAGAGAGGCCGTTAGCCGAGGTGCAGCAACAGATTGTGAAACAGCTGACCGAACAAAAAGCAACGGTATTAGCCCATGAAACTGCAGAGAAGCTTGTTGGTGCTATTCAGTCAGGGAAATCACTGCAGCAGGTGAGTCAGAAATATAATGTGAACTGGAAGTCACAAGGTTTTGTCACCTACGATGATAAAAAAGTTAACCAACAACTGCTGCAACAAATATTTTTACTGCCACAACCAGCACAGAAAAAATTATCGGCTGCGTCTGTTGCGTTGACTGATGGTACTTATGCTGTTGTGGTTCTGCAGCGTGTAGAGAAAGCAAAGCTGTCATTAACGCTTGATCAGAAGAAGTTGTATGTTAAAAGAATTGCTCAAGCTAAGGGACAGAGCCTGGTGCAGCTTTATAAGCAGACACTGTTAAAACAGGCAAAAATCCATTATTATAAATCAGCAATAGAGTCGGTTCGCTAGAGATAATCTGGGAGGTCATCATGGTGGAAGAGAAGACAGTATTAGAGCGTTTATTAGAGCAGAAAGGGCATGATGTTCATACAATAGATCGTGAAGAGTCTGTGCTTGCCTGCGTGGCAAAAATGAATGAGCTGAGAGTTGGGGCATTTCTTATTGTTGAAAATGAGAAGTTGGTTGGAATTGTTACTGAGCGTGATATTATCCGTAAAGTTGTTGGTAAACAGTGTAATGGTGGTCAGTTCAAAGTTAAAGATATTATGACCACTGAGCTGACAACGGTAACGCCGGAAACGACGGTGACGAAAGCGATGAATATTATCACTACCAGCCGTATTCGCCATCTACCGGTTGTTAAAGAGGATAACCACGTTGCTGGACTGATCTCTATCGGTGATTTAGTCAACTGGGTTATTCATCAGCAGCAACGTCATATTGAAGATCTGACTAACTATATCAATGGGTAGCACTCTCGCAGAGATGTTTGTAAATATTCTGTGTGATTACGGATAAAACCAGCTGTCCATTTTTAATTGCCAGTCATCATCCTTATTGAGATTGTCATTGACATTGTTGTTTAGCTTACCCTGCTGTTGCTGTAAAGTACGAAACTGTTCATGGAGAGGTTGAACATACTTAAAAAACCGCACGTAGCAGGGGATAACATGGAGTGGTTTTTTATCATTAGGGGTTTCTTGATATCGATCATTGCATTCTTTAAGTATTTTATAAAGCTCTTCAAAAGTTTGTATGATATTTTTTTCTTCCAGTGTGCAGAGGCAATGGTGTGCCAAATAGTCATCAGGGTTGTCTGGGCATCCTGATGGTTCGAATAACTTGACAAGGGTATTGACCCCTTTTGGCGGATATTTTTTAGTATACCCCTGTACTTTTAATCCATCCTTGCAGATATTAATAATAGCATTCATCTCTGCAGCCATAAGAGTCATTTTTCTTTTTAAATCTTTTAATGAAGTTTTGTTCTGTGCAAGAGGAATCGAGCCAGTGAGAGGGTTCTTCGGATTCTGCATCATGCTGTTAACAATTTGGTTGGTTGTTTGCAAAGAGAGAGCATCGCTATTATCGTTAATGGAGTTTGATTCTCTAGCACTTTTTTGTAGCTGATGAAAAGAGTTAATCGTGGAGGGTTTGGGGTTCGAGATAAAATACTGAGCCAGTGCTTTAAAGCATTGTGTGATTTTTTCATAATTGGACAATTTGTCACTATTATGAAAGTCTTCAAACAGGTAAAGTGCAATAATGGAGAGAATTTCATTAGGTATATACTCTTGGTAAATATCTAAAGCTTTTATTTTCTTATCCAATTGAGTTGATTGGATATAGCCGTAATAGTTGATGCTGGTTTCCATTATGAGTAATGGTATAAAATTGACCCATAATCTCTCTACAATATCACTCTCACGCCACTCTTTGTTTTGGTAATTTCTTGGCCGGAGTCTAATATGAACCGCTCTTTGACGCTCTTCTTTTATCTGATTCTGAGATACATCGTTCCAGATATTGATAATCTCATCTTTTAAATAGTCCATATACTCTTTACGTAGGCCAAAATGTTCGTTTTTATCCGATACCTGATGATAAGCGCTGCGTAGCTCTTGGCGGAATTGGTCATCATGTACTCTAAGCATGCCTAAAAATGCATTTTGCGCCATCTTAAAGTACAACTCAGGGTCAAGACCATTATCTGTATTGGCATTTTCAATGTTATATTTAAGTGCGCGCGCAACAATAAATTTATCTCTTACTCTTTTTTCTCCACCATATCTCATGAAATATATCTTTTCATTGATAGAGCTTTTTCCAATTTTATTTTTAACTGTGGCGAGACGACTGACCTCTTGCCAAAGTTTTTTTATCCAAGTGTATCTTTTTTGGTTTGTGATGAAGTGGTCATCGACAACATGAAACGGCAAATTCTGCACAGCATTTTCCTCAAAATATAGATAATAAAATGCCCGGATTTTATCCGGGTTCTATTTTAAATAAAATTAAGATAGAGGATTACAGTATATCATTATGGTGTAATTCTTTGCAAAAGCAGCGAATGGTGGTTAAGTACGAAGGAGTGAGTAA
>JANQHY010000278.1 GCA_028282395.1 Gammaproteobacteria bacterium | reverse complement strand
ATGGCGTGTCATCTCGCCAAGAGAGGCATTTTTGCCCCCAACCTGCTCAATATCGTCGATTGTAATCTCTTTCAGCCATCTAATATATCTCATCATCGCACCCCCCATACATAATTGCCACATCAACAAAGCGTTCATCGGAACACTACCTATAGAGAATCCTGTTTCAAATTTAACACCATTACCTTGCTAACCTTGGTATCCTTAGCTTGGTGCTTTTTTTCACTCCTTATCCTAGTTAATGAAGCACCTATCATAACACAACGCATCTGGTACTCAACTACTGATTACCCCTCTAGACTTAGATATTTCATCTATTTTGCTATTATGATAATGCTAAATGATTGTGTGATTAGTAGCCGGCTGAAAATCCTACCATCATCCAGATAAATCAACTAAAAATGCTTGACGTAACGATCATAATCTGGCAAATTTATCAGGCGTATTGGGTTTTTGTATGGGGTTATATTGGGGCTTGTCTCTCTTTAGGTATCGCAAGGTATCTATCCTATCCACTAATCCTGCGAAGGGCACGACATCTGGATATTTGCCAGAAATTTGTTGTAGAGGCAACAAACTATACTACAATTATTTCAGTTGTCATGTTGTCTGGTCGTTCTTTGCGTTACCAGGCAGATTTTGAATTAAACGGTTTAAATTCTAGATGGAGAAGGAGAGTTATCATGACTATAGGTAAATTCCTCAAGCTTTCTGTTATCGGCATGTCTGCTGCAGCGTTAACCGCCTGCGCCAGCTCGCCTGATAACCACTCTGTGGGTGGCATAGGTAGCAGCAGTACCACGGCTCCCAACTGGCACTTTTCTCAAAAAGGCACATTAATGCATAATGATATTGTCACTAAGATGTATGTGCTGACCAAACATGTCCCGACAAATGTGTCCGCTGGGCAGGTATTTGAAAGCGCTATCGATGTAATGGCACGCGTACCGCTCAGCCATACAATGGTGGTTGATACTATTCCAAGCGGTATGACAGTGGTTAAAACTGATCCTAACCTAACCGTGAACGGTAACCGCCTGATGTGGGATATCGGCAACATGGATCGTGGCGAAATCAAGACACTGCATGTATGGCTCAAAGCAACTGACCAAGGCACTTCCCATACTTGCACAACCATTAAGGCAGTACCAAGGACTTGTCATGCCATCACAGTTGGCAGCCCTGACTTAATTCTGGAAAAACGTGGCCCAGAGAAAGTTCAGGTTGGCAGCAGATTCGACTACGAAATTATGGTGAAGAATGTCGGTAACCAACCTGCCCACAATGTTAAACTGATGGATAATCTGCCTGCAGCATTAAGTCCTGATAACCAGAACGCTTCACTAAGCTATAATGTTGGCACACTGCAACCTGGCACGATGTCACCACCGATTATCGTTCACTCTATTGCACGCACACGCGGTGATCACTGTAATACAGCGAACGTCGTTGCTGACAACCACGGCCCTGTCGACAGCCAGGCATGTACCACAGTTTACCAGCCAATGATAGCATTACAGAAGACAGGAACTCCTTCTGCTCTGATTGGCAAACAAGCGAACTATCGCATCACGGTGAACAACAGCGGTGATACCGACTTCTCTAATGTTATCATCACTGATGTAGCACCAAATAGTACGCGCATTGTCTCTGCCCAAGGCGGACAGGTAAGTGGCAACACGGTTACCTGGAGATTGCCACATCTATCAGCAGGCATGCGTCAAGACTTCAACGTCACCCTAACGAGTGCAACGCCAGGCAAACTCTGTAACCAAGCACGCGTTTCAGCTGGAGGCCTCAATGACTCCTCTTACGCTTGTACGGTATGGCGTGGTATGCCAGCACTCTTAGTGAAAACCGGTGATAGTCGTGATGCCCTACTCGTTGGTGACACCACCGAATACACTATTCAGGTTACCAACCAAGGTAGTGCACCAGACAATGATCTGAAGATCAACGTTCGTTTCCCCAATAACATTCAACCAATGAATGCACCGGGAAGCATCAATTCAACTGGTGACTCTGTTGACTACCGCATTGATACCTTGGCACCGAAGCAAACCGCTACTTACGTAATTAGAGCGAAAGCAACGGCACCAGGTAAAAACAAAGTGGTTACAACAGTAACAACTCCCTCTTTACCAACACCTGTTGTTGAAGAAGAGAGCACTAGCGTTTATTAAGAACGTTAACGCACAATACAAAAGCCGGTACCCTGTACCGGCTTTTTGTTATCTGGCCTATCTTTCTAATAATCTCGCCCGCCATTGCTCTGAGATTCCCGGCACCATCGTTCCATACTCTTCTCACCGTCGTCCTGCGCACAAGTCCTGAGCCTTGCACAAGCCACGGAAAAGGCTCTTTTGATAATCGAGTATCTTTTTGCTGCTGATTATTCGCCTCATTCAGGTTCCAATTCAGCACAACTTCTAGTATGATGCCGCCTATCCACTGTTTTAGCACGAGGAGATCATGGTAGAAAAAACTGCGCGGGCAATTAACTTTACTGATGAGACATTTGACTTTAATGCCATGTCGCGTGAGGCGCTAATTGAAACTCTTACCACGCATAAGATTGTCCTAACCCCTGAAGAGGCCCTTGATATCCAGAACCGCATTCTGAAGCGACCACCATCGTTAGCTGAAGCGATTTTATGGTCGATCGAAGGTTCGGAGCATTGCTCTTATAAAAGTAGCCGCAACCACCTTAAGCAACTAGGAACTGATGGCCCTAACGTTATTATCGGTGCCAAAGAGGATGCCGGCATCATTTCACTATGCCAAGACAATCAGGGCAACCGTTATGGTCTGGTTATCAGCCATGAGTCACATAACCACCCTTCGCAGATCGTCCCTTACGAAGGTGCTGCTACTGGTGTTGGCGGCAATGTGCGTGATGTTAACTGCATGGGCGCAGAAGTGATTGCCATTGCTGATGGCTTACGTTTTGGCAATCTCAACGATAGCAAAAGCGAATGGATTCATGATGGTGTTGTTGCTGGTATTGGCGGCTATGGCAATCCATTAGGCATCCCTACCATTGCTGGCGATACCTATTACCATGACGGCTATAATGATAACTGCCTGGTAACGGTTGTTACCCTTGGTGTGGTTGCTGAAGACGCAATTATCCACTCCTATGCACCAACCAATGCTGAAGACTACGATCTCATCCTGGTTGGCAAACCGACTGATAATAGCGGTTTTGGTGGTGCTAGCTTCTCTTCACTCGAATTACATGAAGATAAACTGGAACAGAATAAAGGCGCGGTTCAAGAGCCCAATGCCTTCCTCGAGCGCCATCTGCTAAAAGCTAACTATGCACTGTTCAAAAAGCTACGTGAACAGAACCTGATTGATCGTGTTGGCTTCAAAGACCTTGGTGCTGGTGGTGTCGCCTGCGCTAGTGTCGAACTTGCTGAAGCAGCAGGTTATGGCGCCGAAATTGATCTCGATCAGGTACACGTCATGATGGAGAGTCTTAATCCAGCAGTTATTCTCTGCTCCGAAACCCAAGAGCGCTTTATGTGGGTTGCTGATCCCGCTATTACCCCAATGATTCTTGAACATTATAATAAACTATTTGCGCTACCCCAGGTGTCAGCTGGCGCCCAGGCCTCCGTCATCGGCAAAATCCGTAGCGGCGGTGATTATATTGTCAGCTATCAAGGGGTAAGAATCGTCCATGCTAAAGCTGCTGATATAGTAAAAGGCATGATTTACGACCGTCCTGCCACTGTTAACAAGAAATCTCTGCAAGAACCTGAGTTAGCAGAACCAGAGGACTATAATGCACTATTATTACAACTACTGGGCCATGAAAATATCGCCTCGCGACTACCTATTTATGAGACTTATGACAAACAGGTACAGGGCCGCACAGTAATCGAAGCAGGCCATGCGGACGCTGGCGTAATTGCCCCATTTAATAACGACGACTATCCTGAAGAGATCCGTCAAATCGGTGCAGCACTCTCATTGGATCAAAATCCACGTTTCTGTGAAATCGATGCCTATTGGGGCACAGTGAATGCAGTTGCCGAATCCCTACGTAATGTTGCTGCAGTAGGCGCTTCACCGCAAACTCTGACCGACTGCCTCTGTTTTGGCAATCCAGAAAAACCTGAACAGATGGCTGACTTCGTTCAGTCCATTGCCGCGCTGAGTGATTGCTGCAACCGCTATCATCTTAAAGAACACCCCCAAGCAACGCTACCCATCGTTGCAGGTAATGTCTCTTTTTATAACGAATCACATGAACGCGCTATCCCTGCTAGCCCAATGATTAGCTGTATTGGTAAATTAAACAACATCGAACATGCGGTTACCCAGTCATTTAAAGGTAGCGGCCATTCACTGTTTTTATTAGGTGCGCGCAAAGACGAGTGTGGCGGCAGCGTCTACTATCAACTCCATGGTGAGTTAGGCGCCAACCTACCTAAACCTGATATTGCTGAATTAGAGCGTGACATCCATGCGCTGCATGAAGCCATCTCACAACAGCTAGTCCTTGCGTGCCATGATATTTCTGAGGGTGGATTAGCCGTAGCAATTACGGAAATGAGCTTTGAACGTAGAATTGGTGCAAGAGTCTATCTCAGCAGCGCGCTACGCCGTGACAAACTGCTATTCTCCGAGAGCGGTGGTTTTATCCTTGAAATTGCCCCTGAACAGATTGCCGCCATCAAAAAATGTTTTGCTGACCGCAACATAACGCTCTTAGAGATTGGTGAAACAACCGACGAGCCACGTTTAATGATTCAAGACTGCATTAACCTACCAATTGATAGTGCTTATGACGCTTGGGCAAATGGTTTACGGGAGAAACTACTATGAGCCAACTCGATTATCGTCAGGCTGGTGTTGACATTGCTGCCGGCAATGAGGCCGTCGCTCGCATAAAAGAGAAGGTACAAACTACCTTTGCCCCAGCAGTATTAACCTCTATCGGTGGCTTTGGCGGTCTATTTGATCTAAGCACTATCGTCGTTGATTACCAGCAGCCAGTCATGGCGCAGAGTGTCGATGGTGTTGGCACCAAAACTATCATCGCGCGCATGATGAATCGCTATGATACGCTTGGTATTGATCTGCTCAGCGCTACCTGCAATGATATTGTTGTTCTCGGCGCTAAACCACTAACCTTTCTCGACTATATTGCTAACGATAAGTTAAATCCGGATATTATTGAGCAGTTAGTTAGTGGTATGGTAGTCGGTTGTCGCGATCATAATATTTCATTGGTAGGCGGTGAAACCGCAGAGATGCCTAATGTTTATCTTAGTGGCGAACATGACCTAGTCGGTATTATCACCGGCATAGTCGAACGGAGTAGAATTATTGATGGGAAAACTATTGCGCCAGGCGATAAAGTCTATGCCTTTGCATCAAATGGACTTCATACCAATGGCTACTCATTAGCACGCAAAGCCCTTTTTGATAAAGCTGGATTTACTATCGATCAAACCGTAGCTGAGCTAGGCAATGTGACTATTGGTGAAGCGCTACTTGCGCCTCACATCAACTACACTAATCCAGTTCACCAACTACTCAATCAGAAAGCTAATATAAAAGGCATGGCACATATCACTGGTGGCGGCGTCATTGAAAACATTCCACGTATTTTACCTGAAAACTGTGCCGTTGAAATCGATACAACTGCCTGTCCTATTCCACCAATATTCAGTGTTATTGGCGAAATCGGCAAACTCGATCAGCAGGAGAGTTATCGGACTTTTAATATGGGCATTGGTTTCATTCTCATCGGCGATGACAGTATCAAAACAAAAACCGATTACCCACTTTATGAAATCGGTAACGTTATTGAAGGCAACGGTAATATTATACTAGCTAACTCTTAGCCTTATCTGATTTATAACCAAATTTTTTCGCTAACGTACGAAATAACCATGTCTTGTGAGTAGAATAGCCTGAATGAGAAGCGAGAAAACGATCAATCTGGCCATGTTGATAAACTGCAATAAGGTATTGTCCACAATTAAAGGTACTGTCTGGTACGCCCAAAAGACTCTTAACCAGAGGAAATCCAGGTCGCTCGGTCTGTTTATGTGGTTTTGTTATAACAAAGTCAAAATGTCTGTTACGATAACTTTCACGGGAATTATTCCATAAAATAGGCGCCATAGTATCTTTATCAACCGAGGCAATCACAACGCCTGTGCGACTAAAAATCGTAAACGGATGCAGATCATGATAACCCGCAATGCCCGCTGTCAAACCAAGCTTCTTGACATGTTGGTCAAGACAGGCAACCTCCTGAGGATAATAATGAATCTTCTTACTGAGGGCAAAAGGCGGATGTGGAACAGCAAGCGTTGAAAGCACCATGAATAACAATATGCCATAGTAAGATTTAGCAGAGTAGAATGGACGGCATGTTGGCCAATGCTTCGCAAGCAATAGTAATGGACCAATAAAGGCCGGAATGACTAATAGAGGCTGCAAATAACGTATAGGGAAAGCTTCGATAACTGGTCTGAAACAGAAAAAAACCAGTAGACCACTGATGATTTGCAAAAATAGTGTCAGCAAAATAAAATCTATTGGTTTCGTGCCTCTCTTTGTTATGAGAGAAATCGGAGTAAAAATAACAAATGCTAACCACATATTCCCAACAAATGGGCTATCTTCAATCCAATGACTTATCCGAAGAAAAGTCATATGTATGATAGAATATACGTCCGCTACATTCAGCTGAATCCTGTGTTTTTGCACTCTTACATAGCTTGCAATAGCGAACGGGCCATTACGATAGAGCAACCAGGCAAGCACAGCTAAAACACTCAACCACACCGCTAATTTCAGATAAGCACGCCAACTTATCCTTCTGAAAACAACCGCAATCGTTAAAGTAGCTAAAACAGGTATAATAAAACTACCAAATAGTAATGGATCAGACCCCCCCGTAAGCACCAATAACAGGCTGAATAGTAGTATGAATTTCTTTTCTGGGCGTTTAAATATTACCAACAATAAAAACAGCAGGGTCAGTATCATAACCGTACAACCAAAATGAATTGCCGGGAGGGAGATATTTGCTAGCACCGCTGCAAAAACACTTTGCGTATCGGACGGCAAGCTTTTTGGGTGCACAACCAACCACAATGCAAATAACATCAGCAGTACAGCCGCTCTTCTCATGCGACCATCCGCTACTGCACGATTGATTAATGCTTTACCAATTAATATAAAATAGCCAATTTGAACAAATGCATACACCAGAACAATCAGAGCAGGATTCTTAAAGAAAAGTGTAATGGCCAAACATAAAATAAAATCAGGAAAGAAGAAACAAAGATTGGTAAATACCCAATCAAAATAGTTACCGTGTTGATGAATTAGATTAATTGCGACATGTGGATAGGCCAAGAAATCGGAGATATAAGGCGAACCGTAGCCATCAACTTTCCACCAATGGCAAATAAATATATAAAATAGGACGAAGAAAGCTACTAATGCAGCAACTCTAGGTAACCAAGTTGACAGCTTTTTTCTCATTTTTCAACATTATCCTTAATAACAAAGTATCAAATTTAGCGAAAATATAACAGAAAGAATAGAGAATTGCTAACCGAACCATTTATCAAATAGTTGATATAGCCAAGAAAAATGCTCAACCCCAAGCGGTTTCTGTTTTGCCATAAAACGATCGAGCTGACCATGTTGATAGACCGCAATAGTATAATGACCACAAGAGAATTGAGTGTCTGCGGGGCCCAAAACCTTCTTCATAGCTGTTGCAGAGATACCCCCCTTATTAAGTAAAACAAAGTTAAACGGTCTATGATGATAATTAACACGTGAATTATTCCATGAGAAAGGAATTAAATCATTAGCATCGACAGATCCCACAACCAGACCAGTACGACTAAACAACATGACTGGACGAAAATCCCAGTAACCCGCAATTCCAGCCTTAAGTCCAAACTCTTCAACATGGCGATCAATACAAGCAATATTCTCAGGATAATAGTGCAACCTTTTATAGAGCTGCAGCGCCGGACGCGGAACTGCCAAAGCTGAGAGCAGCAGAAAGAGCAGAGCAGCAACATAAGTACGACAGGACTGAAATGGTTGATAATTCGGCCAATGTTTCGCTAACAATAGTAATGGCGCAATAAAGGCTGGAATAACTAGTAGTGGTTGCAAATAACGAATTGGCATCACTCTATCAGGCCTGAAGAAGCAGAAGAATGTTAATCCAATAACAATCTGCAAAAACAGTGTCAATAACACAAAGTCAATTGGTCGACTGCCACGTTTAGTCAACAATGAAACTGGCATAAAAATTACTGCTGCTAACCACATATTGCCAACAAACGGACTATCATGAACCCACGAGGCTAATAGATGCGCCAATTGATACAAAGTAGTAAGGTGAAAATAGTGTAATCTAGCATGAAGGTAGCGCGGAATCGCAAAGGGTCCAGCACGATACAATGCCCAAGCCAATACCGATAAAATTGTCAGCCATAAAACTAATTTGATATAAAAGCGCCACCTGATCTGTTTAAAAACAGCCGCGACTGTTAAGCTTGCCAAAACTGGTATAACAAAATTACTCAATAGCAACGGATCAGAAGCCATGGAAAGTATTAGTATCACGCTAAACAGCAGAATAAATTTCTTTTCCAGACGGTCAAATAAAATTAATAACAACCATAACAGTGTTAATGTCATTAATGTACAACTAATGTGAACGGAGGGATGCGGAAGATCAAGCAACACAATTATATTGTTGGGATGCGCTAGCAACCAGAGAGAAAACAACATTAACAGCGCTGCTGCTGCACGCATTCTCCCATTGACTACTGCACGATTGATCAATGCTGAACCAATTAAAATAAAATAGCCAATTTGAATAAATGCATAGGCTAAAACAATCGAAGCAAGGTTCTTAGTAAATAGTGCGATCAGCAAACAGAGAAGTAGATCAGGGAAAAGGAAAATAACACTGGTAAAGTTCCAATCAAAATAGCTGCCTTTTTGATGAAGCAAATTTATTGCTACCTGAGGATACATTAACAGATCAGAATTATAAGGGATTTTTGACCCTTCCGCCTGCCACCAATGACAAATAAAAAGCAAAAATAGCACGAAAAAAGTTACTACAGTACAACCTCTAGCAAACCAAGTTATCACGCGTTTATTCATCTCCCCCCCTGCAGCTGACCACTCTAGCAAATAGCCTGATACTGGTCAACACAATGACTTATTGTTAGAATAGCAACTCATTTAACAAGAGGTAAAATATGGCCGAAAGCCTTGATATTAACAAGCCATGTCCCTGCTGCAGTGGCCAAACCTACCGCCAATGCTGCCAGCGACTTATTAGTGGTCAACAATATGCAAAAACACCTTTACAACTAATGCGTTCACGCTACAGTGCTTATGCCTTAGACAACATGGATTACATTGAGGCGACCATGCGCGGCAAAGCGCTGAAAGCCCTGCAAAAAATGACTGATCAACTAACAGAAACTGAGCAACCAAAATGGTACCGCTTAGAAATTATTGATGCACCGGAAGTTGGCGCGAATGATACAACCGCTACAGTAGAGTTTATTGCTTATTTCCGCACAGGCTTACAGTCGCATCAGCTACACGAGCTCAGCTATTTTAAAAAAATTGACCACCAATGGTTCTATGTTGATGGTGAACATAGAGATCGATCTGTAAAAGATGCAAACGCTGTTGGCAGAAATGCTCCCTGCCCCTGCAATAGCGGTAAAAAATATAAGAAGTGTTGCGGCCGACCAGGAAAGAAGAGCGCTTAGAAACCACTATTCTCGCATTGCCTTCCTTAAATCAGCAATGGTGCGCCGATAGTCAGATGAATGAAAAATAGCAGAACCGGCAACAAATCGATTCGCGCCAGCGCGCCTAACCTCAGCAATATTTTCCGCTTTAATGCCACCATCGACTTCTAGAGCAATAGGTCGTGTGCCGATAAGTGAGCGAATCGCAGCTATTTTATCTAACGTAGTGGAAATAAATTTCTGCCCCCCAAAACCTGGATAAACCGACATAACTGTCACTGCATCAAGCTGATCGAGAACATCAGTTAGAAATGTAAAATCACTATCGGGATTAATTACCATTCCCACTTGACAACCATGATCACGAATCAACCCAATTGTTTCAGCAATATCCTCACTCGCTTCTGGATGAAAAGCAATAATTGATGCACCAGCCTTGGCAAAAACTTCAATCATCTCATTAACAGGGTTAATCATCAGATGAACATCGAGAATAACATCGGGGTATGCACGCCGCAGCGATTGACAAACTGCCGGACCAATCGTTAAATTGGGGACAAAATGATTATCCATCACATCAAAATGGATCATATCGGCACCTGCCTCAATTACTGCCTCAACCTCGGCACCGAGACGGGCAAAATCCGCGGACAGAATTGACGCGGCAATCTCGTACTGCTGCTTCACGCTATTATCTCACCATGTTAATCAACTTGGCTCGATCATACCCTATTCCTATCACTTGAACAACGCAGCAAAGCCCTCTACAATGCAGCCATTAACGATTATAGTGAGGTACGGCAATGAGCGACCCCCTTTCAACCCCTTCTCAACAGAGCAATACGCTAGCGGGAAAAAAGGTACTCCTTGGTGTCAGCGGCGGCATTGCGGCTTATAAAGCCGCCGAATTGGTGCGCCAACTGAGGAAAGCCCATGCAAATGTACAGGTGGTTATGACCACCAATGGCAGCCGTTTT
>JANQHY010000272.1 GCA_028282395.1 Gammaproteobacteria bacterium | reverse complement strand
ACTATTGAAAAAATCTGGATGAAGTGAATCTGTAGTACCCCCTTGGGCATGTTGTAATATTTCAACATCAGTGATTTCTCCAGGCAGTGCGATTCTGTTATGAAATATTATGATCATAGCGTAATTCCCTTGCTTTGACAATATTATTTGCAGGGGGCGATGAAATGGTATATCTTGGAAACAGCAACATGAACAGGATTTGCAAAGTAAGGAGAGGGGATTATGGCGTTAAATTTTTCTGATGAACAGTCGCTGTCAACAGAGGCAGTAATGCATCAATTAACATTATCACCACGAATAAAAATTGATAATGTTAATGATTTGCGCGAAGAGAAAAAGAAATTTTGGCAGCCTTCTCTCTATTCTAACCGTCTGTTACAGTTTTCTGAAAAATTTCTTCTGCAACATAATAAATGGGCAGCTAAGGTTAAAAATTTCGCCGAACTTGCGCTATTATTACAGCGCTTGACAGGGCTGCCCGAACAGCAGCAAAAAATTTATCGGCAGTGCAAACATTTGCTAATCCATTCGGCTGGAGTAAGTGGGCTAATCTCAATATTAACTGCATTAGGACAGAATGAAAAACTAAAAGAGGAAGTGCTTGAAGATTATAAATCAGGAGTAGTGAGCTGGGCGGATAGTTTTGATGATGTTGATGATTTGATTAGTTTGCTTGGTGAGCTGAATAACTGTCCAAGACAACAGAGTAAAATTTATTATCAGTTTTATAGATTAATTAATGACAGTTCTGAATTGATCCGCTTAATAAAAGCTATTCATGGCAATTGTGAACTTAAACGTGCTATTTTAACTAATTTTCGTTTAAAGTATAAAAGTTGGTATGATTATATAGATCGCCCTATTGATCTGCCTTTCTTGCTACGTGAATTTAAAGGAAATCACGAAAATCAGCAGGTGATGATTGATGTGCTTGGTAGTGAGGTAAAAGATAGGAAAACACTGCAGCAGGCTTTATCTTGGTTGCCAACTGAGCGTATGAAAGAATCACTATTGAAGAAATACTTTGACCAAGAGGAAAATCTTTCTTCTCTAAAAGAGGATTGTGACTATTTAGTTGCAGCAGGTATTTCAGCAAAACTGCTTTTTGCAGTTATCGTTGAATTAACGCCGACTATCCCTTGTCAGATACTAAAAGAGTTTATTATCCAGGCAAAAAAAGAGGATAAAAAATTTGAAGATGGGGTTGATCGATATGGCTGTGATGATAATGGATTGGCTATGTTGTTGTACCAACTGCTTTTGCAACAGAATTTGGCCGACGGATATAAACAGACGATTAAATCACTCGTTGATCCCTGTCAGAAAGCTGATGACAATTTCAATGACGATCACAATTCCTATTTTCCTGCTCATATCGTATTATGGCAAAAAATTTCAAGTTCTCCGCGTAAAAAAAGTATAGAGACTGTTGATGACAAGACAAATGCTAATCAGCAGGAAACGGTATTTGCTATATAGAGGCCATAGCTATCACACTGTAGTGAGTCTTACTCCATAAGTCAGTATTGTCAGTTTTTATAGAAATAGTTCCGATATTGCCCTGATTTATGTCTATAATGGCAGTATGGGTGCTAATTTGTGCTATAATATTTAACAGTAAGTAGGACTACGTGTCTTGATTATTAAAGAGAAAATACTATGAACAATCGCGCTGAGATCATAAAACAATATAATAACAGGCTGGAGGCGCTACATAATGAATTCTCTGATTTGCAGAGAAGTTTTCAAAAGGTGTTGCAGCCTGGTCCTCACGTTGGTGACAAGAAATATTGGTTATCATTGACCAGTAGGGCCAATCAACTGTCTGCTGAACTTGAGCAAATGGTCGATAAACTAGACCAGATCGATTCACAGGGTGAATTTTATGATGCCTCGCAAATAGAGCGGAAGAGTATTGCTGATTTGAGAAACAATCTTGAAGAGCTGGATGACGATCTGGTTAAATTTAAGGGTGCTATTTATAGTTGTGAAAAGCTGCCTAATGAGTTGCTAGACTTGGTAAAGAATGCTTGTGTTGAGCGCCAGCTTTATCAATATAAAGACGCATCATATTATCATGATGGATCATCAACAAATATTATGCAAAAGCTTCTTTCCCAGCGTAAGCAACAAACTACAAATCAAACCGCTAAATTCTCCACGACTTTGCAACAAGGGTTCTTTAATAATGCAGCAGGTAATTTTAATAAGCATTTGCAAACGGCCAGTGTGAACTTAGATGCAATGGATAGTAACCACCCGCATTTTCTATTAATGCAAGAGCTAAATGTTATTAACCAACTTGATAACGGCATGGTTTATTCAGGTCAGCCAGGTTGGGAGCAGTCGCCACAACGGATAGAGGAATTGAAGGAGCATTTTAGTCAGGGGGTGAATAAAGGCGAGTTTAGTGCGAGTGAGCTTGATGAAATTAAGGCAATTGCTAAAATGCGTAGCGACTGGTTGCGTGGTATTCGTGCACAGGCATTAGTGAATGTCGGTGGGAGTCGCAATAATTTTTCTGAACAAGAAAAGTTTGAATATGAGCATGCTGGTAAAGTGATGAATGCTTATACAAATATAGTCAGTAATATTGATCAGCTGCAGTTAAATGACCAGCAGCTTAGTCATACGCTTTAAAATGTAGACCTAGCTCATTATAAGCTATTGATAATAAATTCATTTAATAAGCAGAAACC
The DNA here is from genome assembly GCA_028282395.1 of Gammaproteobacteria bacterium. The sequence goes on along the minus strand of JANQHY010000272.1, from coordinate 1,559 downwards.
TTTTTAATAGACTTCAATCAAGAAAATCAGTATATTGGTGCTGAGTAAGGTGCTAGGAGCATTTTGCTAACCAATGAGTGGCCGCAGAGGTCGAGTACTTCTCTAATCATTACAACAGCATGGGGGGATTGATGTCAGTAATAACAAGAAAAGATGAACAGACTGGAACAGAAATTTCGATTAATTACGAAATTATTGGTGATGGACGTGAAACGATTGTATTCCACCATGGCAATGGTAACTGTAGTAAAGATTGGCATACTCTAGGTTTTGTTAATGAATTAAAAAATGACTTTCGCTTAGTGTTGATTGATAGTCGAGGGTATGGAAACAGCAGTAAGCCGCACGATCCTCAAGAGTATAATTTAAACAGCCGTGCAAATGATACTATTGCTGTTTTAGATAAAGAAGAGATTGAACAGGCGCACTGTCTTGGTGGCTCAATTGGTGCTATGACGTGTATGATTTTGGCACGATTTTATCCTTCTCGCTTCAAATCCTATATATTTGCAACCCCTTATTTTTCATTATTTGATGACGATTCAAAAAACTTCCTAAAAGGGGGCGTAGAGAACTATCTTGCTATGCTGAAAGAGCGACATAATGTTGTCATCGATAATGAAGAGATTAAAGCTACTTTTTTAGCTAATGACGCAGAGGCTATAATTGCTGCCAATTCATCAGAGTGGTTTGCGTATCAGGATTATATCAAATACATTAATGTGCCGAGTCTGATATATGCTGGCTCTGAAGAGCCAAGCATTCCAGCACTGCAACAATTATCAGAGAAGTTAACAGAATCATCGGGGTATAAATGTCATTTGCATATTTTTCCAGGGGTAGATCATAAACAGGTCTATTGGGGGAGTAAAATGGTTTGCCCGTTATTAAGAGAGTTCTTGAATTCTAATTTTCCTTCCTAATACCGTTTTTCCCTTGTCATTGCGAGCGCAGCGAAGCAATCTAGTTCTAATGTGACTATCAATACGGTTGCTGGATCGCTTCGGCCTAAGCGCCTCGCGACGACTGGGAGCACATAGCAACACAGTGATGTAACAAGGTCGACAAGCAAGCGAGGGGGCAGAGTCGGCTATCTATCAAGCTCTTTTAGAATTTGTGCCGTGACGGCTGCAGAGTTAGCAGCAGCCTCAAGCAAGAAGACTTCGAATGATTGATTAGCTTCGCCATCGGCAGCATCCGATACTGAGCGAATAATGCAGTATGGAACATTTAGGCGATCACAGGTTTGTGCAATGGCACATGACTCCATTTCTACTGCTTGGGCTGCGGGAAAGTTCTTTTTAATGATTTCTAGCTGCTCTGCTTGGCCAATGAATGAATCGCCAGAAACAATCAAGCCTTTATGTAGATGACCGCTATCAATTTTATGAATAGCTTGATTCAGTCTTTTATCTGAATAGTATGCTGCTGGCATTTGCGGAATTTGGCCCATTTCACAATCGAGGGCAGTAGAATCAGCATCGTGGTAGCGCAGTTCAGTGGCGATCACGACATCACCAATTTTTACATTTTCACCAATACCACCGGCAACACCAGTA
>JANQHY010000231.1 GCA_028282395.1 Gammaproteobacteria bacterium | reverse complement strand
ACTATTGGCAGACGCATTAGAGCGTGCTCAAATGAATAACTGCACACAGTCTATTGCACAGCGCATCACCCTCTTACATGGTGACTGCACCACATTGCTCTACACCTTGGACAATATTGATGTAATCTACCTTGATCCGATGTTTGCCCACTCACCCAAACGCGCTAAAACCAATCAAGGTATGCAATTACTGCAAACCTTGATCGGCTATCAAGATCCAATACCATTGTTAGAAGCAGCACTGCACAGCACTTGCCAAAAAGTCGTGGTCAAACGCCCTCAACACGCACCACTGCTGCGCCCTGAAATACTAAACTATCAGGTCGCAACCAAAACCGGACGCTTTGAGGTGTATTGGTTATGAGGCTTCTACAGCTATTGAACTCTCCAAATCTCCTTGTTGTAAACCTCCACTGCCATGAAAGACGTGAGCTTCCCTACATGTACTACCTATTTTTACGTTGGCAGCACTGCTGGTTCCCAACAGTGAAGAACTGTCAGAGTCAGGGTCAACGGACATACCCTCATTGACAAAAGCACTTGGTCTGTGCGGCTGTTGGCCACTAACCAACTTAATTTCACCTTCATCAGTATCTGTCAATGCAAAATCTAGCTTCAATGTCTTTTTCATTCCTGTATCTGAAGCATCAAGGCTAGCGTTAACACTTAATCGTACCGTATTTTCATGACTATCTAAACTAATATCAACCTTACTCCACTTAGCAGCAGCCAAATATTCAACCCCTTTAACCTTACCGTCAGCCAAGTCGATAAGCAATGCTGTTGCTCTATCCATACAAGCTTGCGAGCGTACACCGGCCTTAATGAATTGATGTCTGGCCAACTCTACTAAAGTCCTTCCCTCTGACACAGAATCCGCCCCCTGAAAATACCTTGCTTGATAACCGAACATTGCTTGGTAAGCAGGATGATTAATGGCTTTTGTTTCAATTTCATCGATATTTTCATGTCGCTGATATTTGCTAAGGGCCTCAGAGCTAATAGTTTGACCAGAGTCAATACACGAAACAAAGCCAGTATATAAAAGTTGGCACTTTGGCTCAGTGACCAAGTCTTGGGCTTGTTTTTTCCTCAACTTGTTTTTTGTATTGGGAAATAATGTTCCTTCCCCCTTAAGCCAAGCTAAAAAATTAGCAAATAACCTTCTCTTGCCTTGTAACGTAGCACGGAAAAGTGCAAACCATGTTGTATAGCTTACCGCTTTACCGTCATGACTATGATTATATTCTTTTGCTACGATTGGTTTTTCTTTAACAATCTTTATAGTAAGGTCGGTTATCTTAAGTAAATGCTCATCACCAAACTTTTTCGGCACAAATCTGGTTTTAAAACCACGAGATGAATATATCTCTGACACAGTAATAGATGAATTATCCACTTTATTTAAAAAGCTGTTAATTTCTTCTCGCCATTGCTGATAAGCCACTTTCTCAATACAGCAAACTTCATTACGCAATGCATCATATTCTTCACTAAGCAGCTCATTGAGATCAAAATGCTCAGTGAACCACTCTTTAAAATTATTCCAAACCTCCAATAATGCAGTGGCATCGAAACACCCAGATGACAAAATAAAGCAATAATCTTTATATACGTTAAGTAGTATTTGCTCACGAGCTGATGCAAGCATATTTCTAATCGACTCTGCCTTTTCAGCTTCTTGCCATTTAACTTCAAATAATGATTCTGGTGAGTAATAGAGTAATTGTTCCTGTTGTGCAGTTAATTGCTCTTTTTCTCTATTGGCTACCACATAAGTTTCACCAACATCATCCTGACGCCCTGCACGCCCACGTCGCTGAAAAGTCTTTTGTTGATTGGCGATGTTCAATGAAGCCTGGCATAAACCTAAAGATTTCTCCTTTAGTTCTTCTGCTACCTTAATATCACAACCACGTCCATCCCGATCGGTAGTAATTAATACGTTATTTGGCTGACCGGCTTTTAGTATTTGTGCTTTATGTTTAGCATCATCATCCGTGGAAGCTAAATCCACACGACAATCGTGCTGCTGCATAAACACATAAAGCTGTTTAGCCTCTGCCAGAGTGTCACAAATGATCAGTACCGGCTCATTAGTTGTTTGTTGTTTTTCATTAACAATATTAAGTACTTCTTGCCACTGTGCTTGCTCATTTCTTGCCAGTATAATAGGGTGATCAATACGCTTCGATTGATGATAATTAGGCTGTTGCCAAACATCCATCCCATATAGACTTCTGATCTGGGACACTTGTTGTAAATTACCCGCTGTGGCTGTCAGACCAATTATTTGTGGGTATTGAGAAAGAAAAACTCTAGAATTAATCTCGGCTATCTCTTTACCTTCAGGTGGGCAATAGAATTCTTTATCAGTCTTTGTATGCCTAGCATGTAAGCAAGGTTGCACACCGTCAGCCCAAACAGCACGCTGAGAAACCTGACCATTTTCCATAAGGAGTCGATCAACATAATATTGCTGCCAAACACCTCTCTCACGGATTATTTCTTGGCGCTCAACAAATTTTCTATTCACTAAAGGGGCTAGCTCTCTGGCCGCCAAAGCAGCGTTAATCCACTTATAAAGCATCTCATCATTAGCACTTGAAAAAAATTGTTTTCTTTGTTCAGCACTAATAGAAGGTTCTTGTAAAATAAATGTCACGAACTTACGCATTACAGCATCAGCAGGATTTCTCGCAATAAAAGTAAGATTTTGATCAATGAATGTATTAAATGTAGGGTAGATCCAGGCCCAGTAGTTAGTATCTTCCGTCTCTGTTAGTTTATATATTGTCGGATCATTAAATAGTGCATAATCAATTTCATCCGCAATGACAATAGATTTATCATGATCAATAGCCTCTCCACGATTAAGTGCAGCAAGTTGATAGAGTGCCATTTGATCTATTGCTGAAAAGTTGGGTCGTGTTTCAAAAGTGTTGTTGACGACAATTTCACCCGCACTCCTTAGAGGGTGTCGTCAAATTAATTTCATCCATGGATTAAGCTATTAGAACGTA
>JANQHY010000226.1 GCA_028282395.1 Gammaproteobacteria bacterium | reverse complement strand
GCCTGCTTGTCAGTCGGAGCAATCTTTTCAAAGCCAAACCAGGCTGAGTTATTGGGATCATCGCTTTTCATCGCTCGAGTATAGCGTGAATTACATGAGATTTCGAGCACTATAGTCATCTGCTAACGTTATTTTCTGACAAGTCCTAAGCATTTCGCCCCAGCAAAACTCCTGTATAATAGGGCCAAATCGTAAACCGGGATGCCCTGATATGACAACAGCACTGCCCTTTTTTAAATATGCCGCCAACGGCAATAACTTTGTCATTATTGATGAAATTGATAAGTCCCAAGTTACTGAAGCAGAAAAGCCCCTGCTGGCAACCACTATCTGTAATCCAGCAACAGGAATTGGTTGCGATACGTTGATTTTTATCCAATCCTATCCTGAACCCGCCCTTCGTAACCTATCAGTTAATGGCGATACCCCGCCCGATTATATTATGCGCGTTTTTGAACAGAATGGTTTTGAATCTGACTGTTGTGGTAATGGTTTACTCTGCCTTGGCCATCATTTAGCCAATAGTCGTGCAATGGATCACGCTGCTATTGCCACCGAGGTTCCCTGTGGTCGCGCACAAGTGCGCCAAGTTAAAAAAATTGCTCTTAACCAGTTTCAAGTTGCGATGGGCCCAGCTACCCTACCTGACTCACGCCTAATCAATCTCACTGCGGTGTCACACAGTAAAATCAACAATAGCTGCTATCAACTCGACAATATTGCCACCATTGATCGTTGCTATTTTACCTACACCGGCACACCACATGTGGTGATTTTTATCGATGCAAACACAGCATTAGGTAGACAACTCTTTGATGATAATATTAACTACGACAACACTATTCTTGAAAAAATTGGCTGGCAATTTAATCGTCTCAGTGAAATTTTTCCATTAGGCACGAATGTAAACATTGCGACAATCATCAATAATGACCGCATTGCCTATCGCTGCTTCGAGCGCGGCGTCTACCGTGAAACCTATGCTTGCGGGACCGGTGCCACTGCCGTAGCGGCAATAGCACAGCAATTAAATGGCTACCAAACTGATTGTTTAACCATTCTTCCCTGGCATGCACGGTGCCATCCATTCTATCAACATGCTGAAATGATCATCACTCAGCAACAGGGGCACTACACGCTTGGCAGTCAGACGCACCTATTCGCTCAAGGCTCATTCTACCCAAGCGGACATGAGCCCTGCACTCAATCAACTTGTCACACCACAACCTCTACTCAGATAGTATAAGTAATCAATTCATCATTAATTGTTGTTGATCTGCTTGACCATCATCAGGATTGTCAATAGCATTATCATCACTATTTTTAATAGCCTTCTCTTTACCTGAATAGTCGTAAATAACATCGACAATATGACCTGGCAATCGAGGACCACGATCTCCCCAAGGCTGCGCCAACAAGTTGAACATCATTCGGCGCGGAAGTTGCTGTTTTGCTGTATTCAGACTGGTATTGCTTAAGTTAATATCACAATACTTAAGCATTGCATTTGAATTATCTGATAATAGATATTTATTTCTCAAGCCACTACAACAGTTTGCACCATCACTATATTTTTTTGTTTTCTTAGGCTCAAAACATTTTGGTGCAAAACATATACAACAGAAAGCGACAAGTCCAGCAACGCCAAGAATACCAACGATAAAAGCCAAACCTGTCTCACCACTATTCATATCACAGCCTTTATCAATCAAGTGATGACATGTATCGGTATTGTTCTTGATAGCAAACTCAAATAATTCTACTAACCTTCTACCCCCGCCGCCATCATCTGAATCAGTCGTATTGGGATAACAGTAAGTCTCTAAAAAGCTTTTGGCATCAGGAATGCAATCCTCATCAACCAAACCATTAACAAAATCATGATAACGTTGATCAAGCGGCAGTAAATTGTTCATCAAAACATAAATCATGCCAAAAAAGGAGACTGCTGAAATAAAACTACATGATATAAATGACTGAACTTTACAACAGAATTCAGTCAGATACGGATCTTTATCAATAACGTCTTTTATGTCCTGGTAGGTATCTGAATAGTATTGAAAAAGCTCGCCTGCGCCAGCACTAGCTACTGTGCTAACGGTACTAACAGTGCTCTCTTTACGATTCTGTGATCCAACTCCCGGTGTGAGTTCAGTATAATTTGACAGTGACAACGAGACAGAACGATCTCGATTTCCATTAATACTACCATTGCTATTCAATATTGAATTATAATTGGCTGACTCGATTCGGTCGTTCTTATTCTTATTCCACCAACCACTAATGAAATTTCTTATTTTACCCAAGGAACCATTATCATTCTGATTAAGCAGTCTGCTTTTCATTTTTTTTCTCCACAGATTTAAATTTCAGCAATACTACATAACTTTTATAAAGAAAATAAAGTAAAAATGGGATGAAATTAAAGTAAGAAAAAATTTAATTTAGCAGGAGATATCACTTACAATTATTTAGCCCTAAGATTAGAGACCTCAATAAGGTTATCATCTGGATCACGGAAATAGAGCGAAAGGATAGGCGCCACGGCACCCGTACGCTCAATCGGCCCCTGTTCTATAACAACATTATGATATTCAAGATGCGCTACCACTTCACTTAGTGGCGTACTGGTAATGAAACAAATGTCAATCGCACCCGGGGTTGGATGTAACGCTTTAGGTTCAAACTCATTGCCATATTGATGTAAATTAATTTTTTGCTGGCCAAATTTCAACGCATAGCGTGAATTATTCTCCCCAAAAGTGATTAGTTCCATCCCTAGTACCGCCGTATAAAATGCAGCTGTTAGTGTAATATCTTTTACTGTTAATACTAAATGGTCTATTCGCTCTATCTGCATTGCCAACTCCTGATAATTATTCTTTGTTTATAATAAATGATTTCCTCAATATTTTATAGTTGTATATAGCAACTCATTGGTTTCAACCTCTGGTGAAAGCTCCTTCTTTTATTCTGGATCCTGCGATCAAGACAAATTTCTCTCTTATGATCTCGCTCTCTCGCAAGCAAGAGTTATTGTGCACTCTGTCAGCGAAAGGAACGCGATGACGAAGCGATCCAAGAAGCGATCAACCATTGACTTGTAATGTATTCGCAATACCCTCACAAGCGTAGATCTCGTAGTCATTATTGCTCGAGCAGAACAAATTCTCATCCGACAGTTGATTCATCATATTATAGTTACAGGGAAGCTGTATTAAACCTGCATAACTATAATGATTTACATCACACTGCATACCTTCACAACTCTCATCTTCTCTTTCATTACAGCCATCTCCTTCAATAGAAGAGCAAGAAACAATATTTTCATCAGTAGCAACTCTAGCATCATTCAATCTATTAATTATATTGCGAGTACCACCAACATATCTACCGTTATGATGATTTAATGAGATATCCACCCCTTTATCAAGTAATAATATAAACTCATCAACATCATGAAAACTATTAAGCAAATCTTGAGCAAATTGACAACAAAACGAATAACAGAATCCTTTAAAGCCCTCTATATTTTGACCATAGCGATAGAGACACAATGCAATTAAATTAATTTTAGCAAGATTATTATTCGCCAAAAAAGTTAAATAATTATAGTTTCTATTATTTCTCTCTTTATGATCCCTTCCATTATAAGAGTACACGATATTCCATTGACAAAATTTCCCAGGAGAATACAGTAGAATATTATTAATGCGTAAAAATCCTACCAATGGAAATAAGATAAAAAGAACTGCCAAGAGGATACTCTTTAGAGAAACCATCGATGATATAGAGTGAAATAACATAAATACCGGCACAGGCAGAATAAGCGTCATAATAATCAAAACTGTTCCGATAAGAAAGGTTACCAGAAATAGTCTAATACAAACAGAATTATTCTCTTCTTTACGCGCCTTCTGCTTGTCATCCATTCCTCTTAGCGCACTACACTTGCTTCGCATGGCAGCACCTCGATAGAAATTTCAGCCCAAGAGCATAAAACCACTCCTCTTAAAACTGATTATAGGTGCTTTTTAATGATTAAAATTAAACCAGAAAATATTAGAATTATAAGAGATTCTCTTATTAATTTTCCACAATCAAAGAAAGAAAATAGTTAATGCCAACCGACAAGCATAAAGAAATAATAAGGAAAGTTTCGTTTAAAAAATCCTACCCATGAAAAATAAAAGTGATACGACTTTTATAGAGAGAAATCGCCCAATACTTTTATTTTTTATCTTTTACTTTTTCTATAAAATGTCTGGCGCCTTTTATAATAAAGCTCTCAATAGCTGTCATTTGGTAAAATAGCGCCTCCTCAGGAACCAGATGACCATTAAATTCTTTCTGATTATTTATACTACCTATATCAAAATCATCATCAACTTTTGATGAAATTTCATAGGGAACTTTATCATGCTTACTAGAATACAACAGTTTTTCAAACATCTTGCTACCCTCCCGTACATCATAAGAAGATTCATTAATTTTTATTTTAGCACACTCTCATTATTATGATGACGAAGCAGAAACTTTCTAACAGAACACCATGAATCCTATTAATGAAGTCGCAACAATGAGATAGCTAAATTCAGAAAAAAACAACTTTAGCTATTAACGTTATTTTGGTCCGTAACTAGTTAACTCTACTGGACTATTTTTATGATGCGATGATGTTATAGAACAATTGCCAGCACTATACTTTCTATCTTGTGCGATATGGTTTAATAGATTCGCTAAACGATATCCGGCTAGGGCAATCTGTTTTAACGCAATCTCTTGTCCCTGTTTAATATAGTGTTTTGACGGTCGACTGTTCTCAGGAAGTTGATAAGCAAAACTCTTACCTAATGCAAAGCTTTCTTTTGCCCAATCATTTGGATCAAGATCTTGAGCACGATGAGCAAAACGCTTTTGTGGATAACGCCGCTGCAATTCATGAGCAATCTTAATAACTTGCGATTTCTGATAAAGGTCTTTCGGCAGTGCGCCTAGTGATTGGTCCCATAGTTGGTGCAGATTTGATGCCCCTGGGTAATTAATCATAAAAAGATTGCCGCCTAAGTCTCCCTGTGGATGTTTGCTACTGACACGGGTGATTGTATGTAACGGCTGATGGAGATCGCCAACAATATGTGCAACAAAAGCAAGAAACCATGCTTGCATTGCTGGATCGCGATTGCCATCCATTAATACTGTTACCCCTTGCTGAACTGCCCATACACCGTTCTCATCATTGATTCGCGGTAATGACACTTTATTACTCTCTGTACTAAATGGTTGTGCAATGAAATGCCACTGATTGAATGCAGTAATTCCCTGTGATTTGAGCGTATCTGGCCAAACTGCCATCTGTTGAAAACTTTTTACTTGCGGCCAGCTGCGTTGAAATTGCCGCACAAGACAACCAACTTGCGCGCGAGCTGGCATAGTTAGATTTTCCCAAGCAATTTCAGCAATAACCCGATGGGCATTACTATTCCAGGCCAACGTTGACATTGGCACCAATAGTAGCATAGCTGATAGACAGAGATTACGTAATAATGACTTTAAGAACAAAGTAAATTTTATATTGATCATAATAGGTTCCTATTTTTCTTATGTAACTTTTCGCTTCTGTTGTTGCGACTTGCATTACTGTATTCGCAATAACAATGGAGACATTTGCTATTATTGCCGAATAACTTGATTCTAACTGAGCATTAGCGCTTAGCACTGATTCGTTGTACCTGTGGTTTTTTCACCGATCCAGTAACAGAGTAAGTGTGCATTGCTGTACGATTGACTATCGGACTAATTGCTTTATTCACCACCCAAGCAGCAACACCAACTAAAGGATTCACCAATGCCACACCAATGCCTGTTGCAACACCCAAACTATCGGTTATATGAGGAATGGCTGTCAGTATCAGATTTAGTTGATCACTCGACACATTGACACGACCAGAAACTTTAATGTCTGCTACAGAGCCTTTCAAGTCACAACGGTTTACCTGAATATTACCACGATTAAACGTTAAATTGCCTACCATTGTACTAAATGGATAACCCTTCTGTTTAAAATCATGAAAACCGGTCAGAATATTATGTAAGCTTAATAGCGATAAAAGCTTACCTAACCCTATCTGATTATCAGTAGACTCACCAAGATTAACAATATGCCCATGAGCAAGATTAGCGGCAATATTGCCTGTTAATGTACGTAATTGGGGCTTAAATGGTGACTGCGGCCAAGTCAGAGCAAAACTCATGCTACCCTTGCCTTCACGCAGGCTCGAATTAATTTTTAACTGATTGAGCAGTTGCTCAATATTCTGGCTATGAAGATTTCCTGACACCAACGTCTCGTGCTGACCATCATTAAGCAGGCGCCACTCACCTTTAACCGTCCCCGAAAGCAGTGCTGAGTTCAAATGCAAATATTGTAAAATCAGGCGATTGGTTGCCGGCAACCATTTAAGCTGCATATTACCATACGGCGCCTCATCAAAACGAAACTCTTTCACATCTAGCTGTAACGGTGGTAATTTACCCGGGTTAAGCATTTTCTCTTGCGGTTTATTCACGGAAGAAGATTGCAAATAGAGATGTTGAAACCGTGCAACAATCCCATGAGGTTGAGACTTGGCGATCATCATCACACCTGATGCCTGTGGGCTGGTAATTGTCAAATTATAATAGTTTGGTTGTGACGACATAATTACTGCAGCGCGAGTGAGTGTCTGCCCCCAAAGCTGCAATCGGCCAAATGTCATATTCACTATTTCTAATCCTACATGATGTTTTTTAGTCTTAACAAGTTTTGCATTACGTTTACTCATGTGTTGATGCAACCGGTCAATATAGGGATGCCACTGCTGCCAATTAAATTCTGACAGATAGCCACTAACTCCCCAACCCGGCTTATTACGCAGTGCTGCTTCACCTCGACCGAGAAGTAGATTTCCACTATAAAGCTGCGCACGATTATTCTGCTCAGTAAATTTCAATGCAGCATGGAGTTGCGTACCATAATCCATAACCAGATTATCTAATTGGTCGTTATGTATAATCAATGCTGCCTGCAATGGCACAACCTGTGATACTGATTTTCCAAAAGGTGGCGGCAAGTCAACTGCAACACCACGTAAATTAGAGCGCACGACAATATCTCCCTGCCCGCGTCCCAGAGAATCGATTCGTGCCTGATAGTCACTACTGCCATTAATTAACCAATCCGGCAACAGCGGAAAATATCGTTTTAGTGTAGCAGTGTTAGATTGTCCGCTTAGGTTAATCTGCATACGGCTACGCATCTGACCACTGCGAAGTGTTTTTATATCGGCAACTAACGGCAAGCCAAAAAGTTTGCCGTGTATTTTATCAGCTGTTGCTCCTTTTTCAGTAAAGGATAATGCCCCACTAAGATTATCAACACTGGCTGACCATTGCGGAAAAGATATCGTTAAATTATCAAAGCGACGTATACCTTTTACCTGAGTCTCTTTGGGATCCTTTAATGGCACCATAATATGAAGTTGGCCAATCATATTACCTTTCGCCTCAATTAATTTAATCTGCCGCCCTAATTGGTTAACCAATGGACTTTCACGCAAGAAATGTAGTGTACTACTGGCATCACCGTTGGTGACGCCATTAAGGTAGAGTTTAGCACCAACTGGATCGTCTGTTTTCAACTGTGGGATTGTCGCATCGACATTAGTAAGCAACGTATTATACACCCTACCACTACCATGGGAAATAGTCATGTGGTTGTTACGGAACATTAACTGTCCTTGTAGATTATTAATCACTGGCCACGCCTGATCATAGGAGAGAGTCAGACCATTAATTTCTGCATTGACTAGAAAAGTTCCTTGATTATCCAGGTAGGGTAATCGCTCTATTGGCCCATGCCATAAAACTACACCGTTGATCGGCTTACCAGAAATAAATGCTTGATCAAGCCAGGCTGCCAATTTTGGATGTAAAAACCGGTGCGGCAAATACTGCTTAATACGCGTTGGGTCACGTTCATGAAAACCAAGCACCATGTTAATCGTCGGGGTAGCCTTTGCCGTAGCGTTCACCGCAACATTCGCATAAACTGCCGCATCATTATTTGACGCCGACAGATTATTAGAAACCATTGTCCAGTCACCACGGCTATCCTGTTGCCAATTCAATACGCCTTGTACTCGACCAACATTGAGTGGATGGTTAAAAAAGCGTGGTAGAATTAGGTCCATCGCTGGGGTATTAATTGCCAGCTGTGCATGATGAGATGAGAAATTTAATTGCCCCGTTAATCCCACCACACCTGGATAGTGCTGCTGCGGCAGCAGTGCAATATGGACCAGGTTCAATGACAGTTCATCCTGTTGCCACAAATGGTCTAACGGGGCATGATGACTGAAATGAATATTTGTTAACGCACCAGCAGTTTTCAAGCCACTAAAGAATGTCTGCCAATGTGATGGCAATCGATTATCAGCAGCCAACAACACCATAAGGTCATTGACATCAACATAACTCAATACTAACCGCTGTTCGGGTGGTTCGGTTTGTGTGCCGGGCTTGACACTAAGCTGCAAAATGTTTTTGGACCAGCGGTGCTGGTTAACAGTCATCTCCACCTGATCAGCAAGCAGTTGCCAACCAGCATTGTGCGACTGCCAGATGAAATTACCTGAGATCTCCTCAATTGGCAGGATCTTTTTTGTACGCAATGAGTAACAGCGTAAATGGTTAAAATCCGCTAGTGCATGAGCAGATTGCAAGCGCTTTCCATGCCAAGTTAACCAAATTTTGCCAGTTAGATCACCCTGCTTGATACGATAGCCATGCCATTCAGGTGGCAGCCATTCAGCCAGATCGACCTGCTTTAACTTTAGATAAAGCTGGCCGTTTAAATGACGCCAATCCCTAGCATCGCCAGAAAAGGTTGCGATAATATCCATGTCGCTACGCCGCTGCTGCTCAATGGAAATATGCCCCCAAAGGGTGTGCTTATGATGACGGTTAGTCATCACTAGTCGCGGCAGATGAAATTGATAACTGGGATGGCCAAGAGGCTGCCAATTAATATCGGCTGTGTTAATCGTTACATGACTACGCTGCTGCAGCCAATTAAGCATGGTAGCGCGTGAAGAAGCTGTACCATGCTGCACAACCATTCCATTAATGAGGTAGTTTCCACTAGCCAACTGCTTAATCGTTAGCTTAACACCATTAATGGTGATATCCGTCGGTTGCAGCGAGAAGTGGAGTAGTGCGCTCCACCAATTCATCACAATTGACAGGTGGTCAATATGTAATGTGCGCTGCTCCTCTCCTGCTACGGAGTGAAGCGTAATATTATGGACAGCAATTTCAGAATCCAAACCATGTTGCTGCACATTGACATAGCCAACCTCAACCGGATGACCGGAGACCTGCTGCAAATAGTGTTCGATACGCAGTGGTGATAACTTGATCTTAGGAAACCAGACAGATAAGAGACTGACAATAATCGCCAACAGAACCGCTATGGCTGTTAATGCCACCCAGATCCTTTTAATCCATTTAACGACTATGTGTTCCACTATTCCTTCCGCCTATTCACATGCGTCGATGTCGCTGCTCCACTTTGCTTAGGATAACCCAAACGAGTGGCCAAAACAGCAGCGAAATTAACAGAGAGTACAAATAAAAGTGAAAAATAGGCTGTGCAGCAATCAAATGCTGTATAAAAAAGAGTATCGCATAGTTCAATAGCAGAGGAAAAAATAGCGTTGCGCCTTGATGCAACGGGTGATGAAAATGAAACTGGCGATGGCATTTGATAAGTAACCAACCGGCTAACAACCATGCCAAAGCATGCTCACCCAATAAGGCATGGCTGAGAAAATCACTCAACAGCCCAAAAACAAATACGCTACCAACACCGATAGGTGCTGGCCTTAAGAGCCAATAGAGTAAAACCAATAGGGTAATTTGCGGCCGCCAACCCGTTAATGACGCAGGCAATGGCAAACTATCAAGTAGCAATGCAATAAGCAGCGTAATAATAATGACTAATCTACTAGTGGTATTACTTCTCATGGTCAACATGCCCCGCTTGGCTCGGCTTCGCTGCAGTTGCAATCCCTGGCTCTAGCCCAGTCATAATAGTTTGCTTCACTGCGTCATCATCATTGGCCGGAAATGTTACTGCTGCAGTATGAGGTGATGATAGTAATAGCAGCTGACGACTGGTAGTTAAATTAGCCAGTGGCTTGGCTGTTACAGTTAACGTTTGATTGTCATGATGGTGTTTTAGCACAGTAATGGTTGCCACGGGATAGCCACGGGGATAACGCTGGCCTAATCCTGAACTAACGAGCTGATCACCGACACGAATATCAGCACTATGTATGACATTAAGGAGGCTCAACTTCCCAGTTACCCCTTCACCAACGGCAATTGCCTCAAAACCGCTACGCTCATCCTTTACAGGTACTCGACTATTTTTATCGCTAATTAACATCACTTGGCTGTGCGAAGCAGAAGTCTGCACTACCTGGCCGATGATACCACGATCATCTACTACTGCTTGGCCAGCACTTACCCCATCATGACTACCACGATTGATAATGATCTGTTGGGCAAAACGGCTAATGTCTACAGCAACAACCCCGACGGCTACAGATTGTAAATCATAATGCTGTTTTGCTGATAATAGTGAGCGTAATTTTTCATTCTCCTGAACGACCGGTTTCATCTGCTGGAGCTTCTCCTGCAGCTGCAATGTCTCAGCCTCAAGCTGCGCTTTGGTCTTTATCAGATGGTGATGACTCTCAATATTACCGCCTAGGCGGCCAATAAAGTGGATTGGTGCTTGAATAACCGTGTGAATTGGCGCCATCACGATAAATGTCAACCGGGTACGCAGCCGATGGAATGCTGCATTGCGATAATCAAACCACATTAATGTGATAGCGATAATTGCCAATATGAGAGTCTTTACTCCTGTCCAGCGCTGTGATCGGTTAATAGCTAGTCACCTCCTGATAAAGTCGTAGGTGCTAATGGCACCTAGACAATTGACCAACCCTTATACGTTGCACAGCTACTCCCTGGCTAGAAATTGACCGCCAAATTTGTCCATCATATCAAGCGCACGGCCACCACCGTAAGCAACACAGGTCAACGGCTCTTCGGCGACAATAGCGGGTAATCCAGTCTCTTCGGCCAACAACCGGTCGATATCACGTAACAGCGCACCACCTCCCGTCAACACCATGCCACGTTCTGCAATATCGGCAGCCAATTCAGGCGGCGCTTTCTCTAGTGCCGTACGCACTGCACCGACAATGCCTGATAATGGCTCTTGAAAAGCCTCAAGAATCTCGTTGCTATTCAGCGTAAAGCTACGTGGCGCACCTTCGGCCAAATTACGTCCATGCACAGTAATCTCTTCAATATTGCTTCCCGGATAGGCACAACCGATCTCTTTCTTAATCCGCTCAGCAGTCGCCTCACCAATCAAACTACCATAATTACGCCGCACATAGCTGATGATCGCTTCATCAAAACGGTCACCACCAATACGAACAGAACCAGAGTAAACAACGCCATTGAGTGAGATGATCGCCACCTCAGTGGTACCCCCACCAATATCAACTACCATTGAGCCACGCGGCTCACCAACCGGCAATCCGGCACCAATCGCTGCCGACATTGGCTCTTCAATAAGATAAACTTCGCGTGCCCCAGCCCCTGCTGCTGATTCACGAATAGCACGACGCTCAACCTGAGTTGATCCACAGGGTACACAAATTAATACACGTGGGCTCGGTCGCAAAAAACGACTGGTATGCACACTATGAATAAAGTGTTGCAACATTTTTTCAGTAACATAGAAATCAGCAATCACACCATCTTTTAATGGTCGGATGGCAGTAATGTTGCCAGGTGTCCGGCCCAACATCTGTTTGGCATCACCACCAACGGCAACAACTTTTTTTGCTTCAGCAGCATCGCTTTGTTGGATTGCCACAACGGAGGGTTCATTGAGAACAATACCTTGATTTTTAACATAGACCAAAGTATTGGCCGTTCCCAAATCAATGGATAGATCAAACCCTCTTGAAAGTAGCCGATTTATCCGCTTCAAACTAAATCTTATTAGTCCCACTCGCTTATCACCCCGTGCTGTTAACTTGTTAATCGCTTAAGAATAGTAACGGAACTTTACGGCTATTGTCTATACCTAAGGGCGTGACACGCGATGGAAAAAACCATTTATCCTTCATGATGCACTATCAACATTGACGGAAGGTGGAAAATATTCTACTGTCAAAAATAGAATGACTACACAGAAAAATGAACAATCACATCAGAATCGAGTACTACTGGTCTCGATTACTGTGCAACAAATACCAACGAGTGAACCAGAAGAGTTTCATGAATTGGTTACCTCAACCGGCGCCGAAATTGTCGCAGAAATTACTGGCACGCGCCAAACCCCTTCTGCACGTTACTTTATTGGCAAAGGCAAAGCCGAGGAGATTAAACTCGCTGTTCAACAGCACCAAGCGGCGCTAGTAATTTTTAATCATGCCCTCACTGCAACACAGGAAAAAAATCTTGAACAAGCGATTAAATGTCGTGTACTCGATCGTAACGGCCTGATTCTCGATATCTTTGCTAGTCGCGCACGGAGTTTTGAAGGAAAACTCCAAGTCGAATTGGCCCAACTCGAACGCCTGTCAACACGGCTAGTTGGTGGCTGGACTCACCTCGAACGCCAACGTGGTGGTATTGGCCTACGTGGGCCAGGCGAGACACAACTAGAAACTGACCGGCGCTTGATTCGGCAACGCATTAAAGCGATCAAACAGCGCTTACAGAAAGTACGTAATCAACGCCATCAAGGGCGCCGCGCTAGAAAACGCGCTGCTATTGCTACGCTGTCATTGGTTGGCTATACCAATGCTGGCAAGTCGACACTATTTAACTGTCTTACTGGCGCAGAAAGCTATGTTGCTGACCAACTTTTTGCAACGCTCGACCCAACACTACGCACAATTGAGCTGCCTGGTATTGGCAAAACGATTCTTGCCGATACGGTTGGTTTTATGCGTGACTTGCCACATGACCTCATTGAAGCATTCCGCGCCACTCTAGAAGAGACACGTGAAGCGGATCTTTTACTGCATGTTATTGATGCTCATGATAATCGCGGTTATCGTCATGAGAAAATTGCGCAAGTAAATCAGGTTCTGGAAGAGATTGCTGCTGACCAGCTACCTACACTACAAGTTTATAATAAGAGTGACCTATTGCCACAACAACCAGTAAAAATTGATCGCGATGAGGAGGGCCGCCCCGAACGCGTTTGGCTCTCGGCCCAATCAGGGATGGGCATTGATCTACTCTATGAAGCCATTGCTGATGCGCTCTGTCACGACTGGATTCACTGCGCCATCAAACTCTCACCTCAACAATCTGCCCTACGCGCTAAACTACATCAATTAGGCGCTATTATTGACGAATCAATCCAGGCTGATGGAAGTATCATCGTTGAAATCCGTATTGCTCGACAGGAGTATGAGCGCCTAAAATGGTAATAGCTGATGCTATTAAAACCCTTTAGCATCCTTTTCTGAACGTGATTTAATATCTGCTTGCTGTGCTACTTGGCGTTCACGCTCATATTGGCGATAATTTTTTAAATGATAGAGATCAAGATAGACGGTTGTATCAGGCCAACCGCGTGAAACCAACAACTGATTACCATTAGCAAACTGCCACTTAGCAGAAAAATTGCCTAACGCCGCATTTCCCTCTACATCACTAGGCTTGCCATATTTATCTTGAACAATAGTGGCAATATCCACCACTTTCTGTGCATTCATAAATGCCGGAATACGGTACTCAGCGAGAGCCAGCTTGCCAGCCTGAGTATAACAGACACGTAATAAATCAGCATCGAGGATTTTTTTATTGACTTGATAGCTCTGACACTGGTAATAGCTCTTCTGTTTCTTAGCAAAACCCTGTTGCGCCAGGGCCTTCTCTACTTGAGTCTTGCTTGCTATGACAATATTGAGACCAAAAAACTGGGGCTGATCTGTCTTAGCTTGTGCCCAAGCTATGCTATAGATACCAATAGCAATAATTAACGCTATCTTGTATAAACTCCTGTACGGTTGAATTCTCATCCTGTTATTCCTCCATCAAAATAGTGATACACCTATTTCAGTGAAATTATCTAAAGTAGGTAATAAGTGGGAAACCTCCTGTTTCCCACTGTATCTAGCCTTGGCTAAAATAGACCAACTAACGTATGAACTAACTGCTGTTCCAACAACGGTTTTGCTTGATCAAACTTCAAATTGACTTTATCTGCTGTACTCATCACACGTGTGCGATATGCAACAAAGTCTGAAGCTTTTGATAAATGTACCACTTCATGAGTACTCGTTCCCTGCTGAATGTTAGAAACTGTATGCGAACTTGCTTTAACACCACGCGCTAGACGCTGTTGAATCTGCACATCCGTTACCATTGTATAAACGACATCTTTGACCATATTGTCTGCAACAGTGGTAGCAACGCCACCAACAATGCCACCAACCAGTGCACCACCAGGTTGATTGGTCACGACTGCACCAGTCACGGCACCAACAGCACCACCACCGAGTGCACTACCAAACGAGCCCATTCCCATCTGTTGTGCTGCTGTACGCGATACTTGACCTATCTGCAAGATATTTACCTGCAAGATATAGCTTGCTCGGCCAATATCTGGCACCACATGATAACCTTTTGACTGTAGTGCCTGCATCAATAGCGGTTGAATATTGGTTAACTGCTGATCACTGGTGTTGTGCACCGAGACATAAACAGTTTTTCGTGCATTGGGTTGCGGCTGTAAGAAAATTGTATTACTCATCTTAGTGTGCACCTTCAAATCGTGATGCGAGACAGCTGTGCCAATTGCGGCACAACCTGTTAGTGACAAAGGCGCCATTAAGGCCAGTGACAATGCTAAATATTTGATATGTTTTTTCATTTACTTTTCTCTACGTTATTTATAAACAGATTTTAACAACTATCCTTCCTCTGAGCTGTTATTGCAAAATAATTACTATAGTTCCCACCAAACTGGCAAATACCCTATCGCGTATCAAAATTTGTGTCAAGCTGCTACAAATATCTTATCATTATCGATTACGTACAACGACCCGAAATAGCGTCGGTGTTTTTTCATTGACGTAGGCTTCAAGATACGTTACAACAATCGAGTGAAATGATAATGCTATTTTGAGGCTGTTGCCTAAGTATTAGGCGATCAATATAACAACCAATAAAGTGAGAAGACCTATTGAACATCATGCAATCCATCGCCATCATGATTATCCGTCTTTGGGCCGCAACACTGCGCTTTACCCCATCCCAACCACCGATCAAACAGCCGGCTATTATTGCCTTCTGGCACAGTAATCTGCTACCGATGTGGGCCTACTTTGCCAACAGTGGCTGCTTTGCTTTAGTCAGCAGAAGTCGCGATGGTAAAAAGCTCGGGGCATTGCTGAAAAAATGGCATTATGAAGTTATCTACGGCTCATCATCGAAGGGCGGCATTCAAGCACTGCAGGAGATGATTACCGCAGCAAAAAGTCATCGTGTGCTACTCACTCCTGACGGCCCACGCGGACCGATAAATAGAATGAAACCTGGCGCACTGATGGCTGCTCAGTTTGCCGATGTGCCAATTTATTTAGTGAAACCCAAATACCGCGGCATTACATTAACCAAAACTTGGGACAAATCAAAAATTCCTCTACCCTGGGCAAAAGTTGAGCTAACAATATCGGAACCGATTCGGGTCAATACCGATCTATCCGACGAACAGATCAACGCTATGATTCAACACTGTGAAGAGATTTTTGCCGCACTATGATGCTGGCGGCATCTGCTCACGCAGATAGGTAATAATCGCGCCAATGTTCTCCATGGCAATAATCTGCTGCGGCTTGAACTTTATCTGAAACTCATTTTCCAGCGTCATAATCAATCGCATATGTTTTAATGAGTCCCATCCAGCAACATCTTTTGCACTGGTTTGCTCACTCAATTGTGAACTATCCACTGCCATAATTGCAGCAATAATTGTTAATACTTTCTCAGTTAACGCATCACTCATTTTATCTATCTCAATTTAACGATCATCATAATTTCTTTAAGCGAGCACAACCATAACATATTTTTATTTGATTTTAACCCTCTCCTTTGACATCCTCACCTACCTAAAGGAAGGTGATTCCTATTACTAGGCTGCGAGTTGATCGCTCGTTCGCAGAAGTTCCTGCTTCATCGAGACGCCTAACGGTGTCTCTCCACAGGCTAACACGGCATGCCCTGCCGCTAAGATATTTTTCGCTGCATT
>JANQHY010000223.1 GCA_028282395.1 Gammaproteobacteria bacterium | reverse complement strand
ATGGGAGTTGTGTCGACAATACGCCGATGAGTTACAAGCAGCGGCCACTCAAAGTCAATCTGCTCTGGTAGGGTATATGGACTGGCTGTGTGATGAAATTGTGGTTGTTACCGGCAGAGCGGATAGCAGAACGCCTTAAAAGACCGCTATGTGGTGAACCGCCAACAATCAACACAAATTAGTGCTGTCCGCGTTAACGAGAGTGAGCCTTTGGAGCCTTTTAAACTTATTGAAAAAAACATCATAGTGATGTATGCTATACATATATTAAACACTTTGGTGGTGGTTTTATGCGTATCAATGTGAATCTGGACGATAACTTAAAATTCCTTGCTGAGCATAAGGCAAAATCTATGGGTTTATCATTAAGCTCATTTGTACGCCTTCTTTTATCCAGGGAAACGGAGGATTTTCGTGATAAGGTAGATCGTATTGTAATGCAAGCTGAGAAAGAAGGATATGAGCCTTTTAGCATGGAAGAATTAAAGAAAGACATTGAAAATGCAAGCTAAGCTTCGGATTGAGCAGTCAAAATCCTTTAAGAAATCTTATAAAAAATATAAAAGAGATAAGAAGTTTCTAGATGAGTTGTTCTTGATATTAGATATGCTGCAGTATCGAAAACAACTACCTCTGAAATACCGCGACCATGAACTGAAAGGGAAATTTACCGGAATGCGTGAGTGCCATATCAGACCAGACGATCTGCTTTTGTATTTTGTGGTTGAAAATGAAGTGCTCAAGCTTGTTGATATTGGCTCACATTCTAAAATCTTTAAGATGTAATCTAAACCGTATTTTTCAACTGTTATGCAGGTGTAATACCTTTTCTGATCTAAACGGCATCAACACTAATAGTTATGGAGTGAGCCTTTGAAGCCTTTTAATTTATTGAGAAGACATCATAGTGATATATGTTGAACGTCTTCTTGGTGGTTTTATGCGTCAAAATCACCTAAAGAAATTAATAAAGTGAAGCTTAAGTTGAAAAATATTCATGTTTACAGTAAAATTAAACAACAAATGGTTTATAGGCGTATAAGTTGGATTTTTTAGAAAGAAAAAGATTAGAAAGTATGGAAAAGAGTATGGTTGCTGCCTACATGCTTTGGTTTTTTCTTGGCTATTTAGGTGCACATCGCTTTTACCTTAATCGATCGCGAAGTGCATGTTATTTCATTGTGTTGTTAGTTTTCACTATCGTCGGGTTTTTGTTTCTTTCATCTTATACTGATAATAATCAAATGACCTTGTTCGGTGCTTGTATTGCGATTTTTACACTCATATGCCTTCTTGCTATGGTCATATGGCATTTAATTGATGCATTTTTGATTATTAAAATAGTGAAAAAATTTAATTTGAATCTGTATGAAAGCATGTAGCAACTTTGAACTGCTATAAAAATCCTTTTCTATCTCAAAATGAGTGTCCTAGAAAGGAGACAAGACTACCGTAGGCTTATTATGAACTCAACCTCAATAAGTTAATGCAACAGAGCCGCCTCTAATGCATTTGTTTAGTTACATCATCAATTTTTTGAGGCTGATCAATTTTATAGTGTAATACTTTCCCATTAGCGCTAAGGTTCAATCTATTTAAGTCAATCATCTGTAAATTTTGATTATAGTACGATTTAAAATAAAGCTTGTTATGTCGCAAATCTTTAAAAACCGTCCATTGGGTTTTGTCAACACTATTGAAATCAACAAAATCATTTGGTTTATTTCGAACTACGCCATAAGGAATATCAGCATTATTTAAGATATGCTCAGCTAAATTTAAGGTGGTTGTGGCATCTGCGGTTTGCATGGCTGTTTTCTTTAAAATAGGTACTTTTGCAAAACGAGAAAGGGGAGAATAGTCACCCGGCAATCCAAGTATTCCAGAACCTATTACAACTGGTCAGAAAGTGTTGTGTCTCTATAGGTAACATAAGATTTCTAATGGTCCATCGGTAAACCTTAGGTAGGGATGGTTTTAATTAGGTATATAAGATGTCGTCAAGGGTGTATCAAGCTGGAAATTATTAATCAGCTATGGAAAAATTAGATCCTATCAGCAGGGGAGCCCAAGTTGGGCTGAGACAGTAAAACTGGACCCTTTGAACCTGAATTTAGTTAGAACTAACGTAGGAAGCTGAATAAGACCCTTAGGGTTATGCTATATGCTTCCTTCTTTATTTTTTTATAATGATAATGTAAGGAACTTTTTATGGCTTCATGCAAAAAACATCCTATCACGATAGACTCAAATCTACAAAAACCCTACCCTGGTTCAAGAAAAGTTATTATTCAAGATCCTGTTGATAGCCGTATCAAAGTAGCAATGCGCGCTATTCATCAGTCAAACGGCTACCCAGATATCATAGTCTATGATACATCCGGCCCTTATAGTAATGCAAAATACCAGCATGATTGTGAAATGGGCTTACCAAAAATTGGTGAGGCATGGATAAGACAGGATGATTGCGAACGTCTCAAACATTTTAGCTGTTCACTTTCCGATGAACTAGCCAAAGAGATTCCTGCTCAACTACCTTTAAAAGCTAAAAGGGGTCGTAATATAACACAGATGCACTATGCTAAAGCAGGCATTATCACACCTCAAATGCGTTATGTAGCTATCCGTGAAAATCTCAAACAAGCCAACAGTCATATTAGTGACCCGCGTCTACTTCAATCTCATCCGGGACAGAACTTTGGTGCAAAATTGCAAACCATTACTCCTGAATTTGTGCGCCAAGAAGTTGCTTGTGGTCGTGCGATTATTCCTTGTAATATCAACCACCCTGAATTAGAGCCTATGATCATAGGTCGACGATTCTCTGTTAAAGTTAATGCTAATATTGGTACATCACCATTACAAGCCTCTATTCATAACGAAGTCGAAAAAATGATGATTGCGGCACGTTGGGGGGCTGATACCATTATGGATTTGTCAACCGGCAAAGATATCCATCAAACGCGGGAATGGATTATTCGTAATTGCCCAGTCCCACTGGGTACTGTTCCTATATATCAAACACTAGAAAGAGTCAGTGGGAAAGTTGAAAAATTAACATGGCACATCTTTGAACAAACCCTTATTGAACAAGCTGAGCAAGGTGTCAGTTATTTCACTTTACACGGTGGTATATTGTGTGACTTGGCAAAACTTGCTATGCAAAGGCTTACCGGAATTGTATCACGTGGTGGAGGCATTATGGCTAAGTGGTGCATGATGCACCAGAAAGAGAATTTTATTTATGAGAACTTCGATAGAATATGTGACATTGCACAACAATATGATGTGAGTCTCTCTTTAGGAGACGGCTTACGTCCAGGGAGTATTGCCGATGCTAATGATTCAGCTCAATTTGGCGAACTTAAAGTGCTCGGTGAATTAGCACAATATGCCCAAAGTCGAGATATTCAAGTGATGATTGAAGGCCCAGGTCACGTGCCGATGCAGATGATCGAAGAGAATATGAGTAAAGAGCTCAGTTGGTGTCATGAAGCACCATTTTATACCTTGGGCCCATTAGTATGTGATATTGCTCCGGGTTATGATCATATTACCTCAGCCATTGGTGCTGCAAAAATAGCTTGGCATGGAACGGCGATGCTTTGTTATGTAACGCCAACTGAGCATCTGAGTCTTCCAAAAGCCAGGGATGTTAGGGAGGGGATTATCACTTATCGCTTGGCTGCTCATGCTGCCGACTTGGCCAAGGGTCTAGAAGGAGCTCAAATTCGTGATAATGCCTTATCACTCGCCCGTTTTGAGTTTCGTTGGCAAGATCAATTTAACTTAGCTTTAGACCCTGAGCGTGCTCAATCCATTCATGATCATGACCTGCCAAAAGAAATACACAAGTCAGCTCGTTTTTGTTCAATGTGCGGGCCAAACTTTTGCTCTATGCGTCATAGCCAAGATGCTAAAAAGTTGATTGAAAGCATGTAGGCTATTAACAATGAAGAGCATTGCTATTGTTGGGTTTGGCTTAGTGGGCCGAGTAATGGCTTTAACTTTGTTGAAAAAATCCCCCTCTATACAGTTAAGTATTTTTGACCCTAATCAATTGGATGCAAATCCAACTTGCTGTGCAAGAAATGCCGGAGGCATGGTTGCACCTTATACTGAGCTATTACAAAATAATCCTGCGCTATATGAACTAGGTTGTATTAGTTTGAAGCTTTGGCCAACTTTATTAGCATTGCTTCACTGCCCTGAACCCATCTGGATACCATCTGGTACTCTGCTGTTGGCTCATCATCAGGATGGGGCTGACTATCGACATCAGTCGCTTATTATTGAACAGCAGGTATTTCATGCAGATGAGGCCATACGACTCGATAAACATGCCTTGGATACACTTGAGCCTAACCTAAAAAAAAATAAGTTGTACCAACAATGTCTTGCCTTGCCAAAAGAGGCTTTTGTTCATGTTCCTAGGTTTTTTCAATCAACCACCGATTTTTTGAAAAATTCCCCGGGTGTAATTTATAAAGAAAAGTCTTGCAGCCAGGCCGAGATCGGTTTGCTCAAAGAAAAATTTGATGCCGTTATTGATGCACGAGGACTGGGTGCAAAAGACACCGATATGGATTTAATAGCGGTCCGTGGTGAAGCAATACTTGTACATGCCCCAAATGTTAAAATTCAACACATGCTACGTATTGTTCATCCGAAAAAAGCCTTGTATGTCGTTCCTAGGACTCATGAAGAGTATTACCTCGGTGCCACCAGTATCTACAGTTATGATCATTCACCGATTTCTCTTAAAAGTTTATTAGAGATTGGCACCAGTGCTTATGCAATCTGTGCTGGGTTTGCTGAAGCCAGGCTTATAAGCACACATGCGGCAACAAGACCTAGCTATAAAACGGGTTTGCCTAAAGTGATTCAAAGCGACAACCTCTGGACCATCAATGGGCTGTATCGTCATGGATATTTATTGACGCCAGCTTTGACAGACAAAGTGGCCCAATCATTACTTAGTAAGCATGGAGAAAAGATATGAAAGTTTTGTTTAACGATGAAAACATTGAAGTGGATCCAATGACATCTGTTTTGGATATCATTGAAATACAGCAATTGGTCCATCCTTTTGCAATCGTAATTAATGGGTATGTGATACACAGTGACAAACACTGTAGCACTTTTATCAAAAGCGGCGATCGTATTGCTGTTATAAAACCCATGCAAGGTGGATAGTCATGGCTCTTAACCTTTATGGTAAAACTTTACAGAGTCATCTTCTACTTGGGACTTCACAATATCCAACACTGCATGATCTTGAGTGTTCAATTATTTCTTCTGGTACTGAGGTTGTCACAGTGAGTCTTAAACGTGAAAGTCAGCACAATAAAGAACCCAATGAATTCTGGCAAACACTAAATGCCTTACCCATTACGATTCTACCTAATACCGCTGGCTGTCACAGTGCCCTAGAGGCAGTCGCTATGGCCGACATGGCTCGCGAGATGTTCAAAACCGACTGGATTAAACTTGAAGTAATTTTAAATGATCACACTCTGCTTCCTAATAGTCTTGAGTTAGTCAAGGCAGCAGAAATTTTAGTTGAAAATGGGTTTGATGTGTTTCCATATTGTGCAGATGATCTGAGTGTTTGTCAGCAACTCATCGCACTGGGGATTGATGTCTTAATGCCCCTAGCATCACCCATTGGCAGTGGTCAGGGCCTGCGCAATCCTCAAGGTCTGATGATGTTACGCAATGAATTTCCCACAGTTCAGCTCATCATTGACGCCGGCATTGGTCAACCCTCTGACGCCGCAATGGCGATGCAAATGGGTTTTGATGCTATTTTACTTAATAGTGCGGTATCACAAGCGCAACAGCCTGAAATTATGGCGCGAGCGTTTCAATTGGCGATCGAAGCAGGAAGATTGGGATATGAGGCTGGGAGGATGCCTTACAGACAAGAGGCTAATCAAAGTACACCATTAATTGATACCCCTTTTTGGCATCAGGGACAAGTATCATGACTTGTGACCTCTGGTTTATTGGTGGCTCAGACTGTTGTAGCGGTTCCGGAATACAAAAAGATTTGGTCACCGCTGAGCGTTTAGGGGTACATGCAAGTACTGTGCTTACATCTATTTCGGCTCAAAACCCACAACATGTTCTATCTATTAAGCCAGTATCCATCGATATGTTTATCGCTCAAATTCAGGCTCTCCAAGCATTAGGAATACCTAGGGTTGTTAAAATAGGATTGATGCTCGATGCTGATCACATAACCTATCTAGCCAATTGGTTAAGAGAACATCCTGCAGTCTTCTGTATCTGTGATCTTATCCTTAAATCATCATCAGGATATTCGTTTGTCACACCAATTGTGATTGAGGCCATGAGACAAACACTGTTCTCTCGTGCAGATCTCGTAATATTTAATATTGATGAGGCTAAATATTTTAGTGAATACTCTCTCAATGATCCTGGTGATTTCCCAATTATAGGGCGAGCACTACACCAAAAGTTTTCCCTTCCAGCCTTAGTTATTAAAGGGGGGATGTTGCAAAAAAGTGCAGTTGATTATTTCTTTAATGAGGAGGGTGAAGGTATATATTTATCGTTTGTACGTCTTAAAAACGAAAGTAAAACAAAATTACACGGTACGGGCTGTTGCTTTGCATCAGCCATTGCTGCGGCCTTGGTTAAAGGGCATAGTCTCAATAATGCTGTGGTTTATGCTAAATCCTATTTGTATTCTCAACTGCAATATTCTACAACATTGCCCAATTATGGTGCTATTGCAATGCCTATACATTTTACGCAGCTACCAGAAATATCATGGCAGGAGACTACTCAACCATTCAGGCGCTGTCATCAAGTCAATGGTATTTACTGCATTATTGACCGTGCCAGTTGGATTGAAAAATTAGCACAAGCAGGGGTTAGGCTTATGCAGCTAAGGATTAAGACTACAAATCTCAAATACCTTTGTGTTGAGATTAAGCATGCCATTAAATTAGCCAGACAGCACCAGGTCACATTATATATTAATGATCATTGGGCACTGGCAATTGAATACAATGCTTACGGTGTACATTTAGGCCAAGAAGATCTTGATCATGCCGATTTGAAGGCGATTGCTAAAGCGGGTTTGCGCTTGGGAATTAGCACACATGATCACTTTGAGTTGGTTCGGGCAATATCCATAAACCCATCGTATATTGCCTTGGGGCCAATCTTTAACACTACTAACAAGTCTATGCAATTTCTGCCACAGGGGGATGAAATGATTCAACACTGGAAAAGCCTCATCAATACTATCCCGCTTGTTGCAATAGGCGGGATTCGTTGCTCAGATATAAAAAATCTTATCGATAAAGGTGCTAATGCAGTTGGATTGGTCAGCCAAATTATAGATGCCAAAGACCCTATTGCTTCAGCTTATCAATGTATTCAGGAGGTTAACAAGGATGAAATCATACATAGACCGCTACCGGCACCAAATTCACCTTAAAGATATTGGCTATAGTGGACAACAAAAACTAATGCAAGCCAAAGTGCTATGTATTGGTATAGGAGGCACTGGTTGTCCTATTGCTATGTACTTGGCCTGCGCTGGTATCGGGCATATTGGACTAATAGACCATGATAATGTCGAGCTTTCAAACTTACATCGCCAAACCCTATTTGATGCTGATGCAATTGGTAAGAGTAAAGTGTATGTCGCTAAAGAGCGCCTGTTACGGTTCAATCCAGAGGCTAATATCACAATTTATCATAAAAGGTTTGATCATAACCTTGCTCATCTTATTATGTCTTATGAT
This sequence comes from Gammaproteobacteria bacterium, assembly GCA_028282395.1. The sequence continues at coordinate 1,875 of JANQHY010000223.1, read as the reverse complement.
GTCATCATTGATGGGACGGATAATTTGCAGACCCGTTATCAAGTGAATCAAGCATGTGTTCAATATCATAAACCTATGCTCAATATCAGTGTCTTAGGGCGCCAAGCTCAGCTAGGGTTTTATCATTTGCCTAATAAAGGAGGTTGTTACCAATGCGTATTTGAACAAGGTATTCTAGCTAAGAATCACATAACCTGCTTAGACTCCGGAGCTTTAGGTGCGGATATTGCCACTTTAGCTACAATGGGTGTTTCTCAAGTCATTGAATATCTGCTTGGAAAACCAGTAGCACTTTTCAATCGTTTTTACCGTTATGACGCTTGCTCTCTTAAATTAGAATGCTTTCATTATAGCCAAAACCTTAACTGCCTGGTTTGCCAGGGCCAATCATACAAGAATTCACACAAAACAACCGAGATGGATAATAGCGAAGTCGATTATGCTACTGCTTTGCTGTGGCAACAAAGAGAACCTGTAGTATGGCTTGATATACATCATGCAACAGAGTCTTATCCATCTGATTGCAATGTAATACGGCTTACAACTAAAGAGTTGATGAGATATAAGTTTGATCCGCTCTACAAAACAATCATTTGTTGTGCCAACGGCATTCGCAGTCAATATGCCGTGGCTGTGTTGAAGGAACAGGGTATTCAATCAGTATATTCTCTAAAAGGAGGGGTAAATGCCGTCAAAGAACAGAAAAAATCATGAAACAGTAACGTGGTTTTGTATTTAAGAAAGTACATTTTCACATGTTGGTAACCAAGGCATTCTGCGCAACAAAGGCAAAATACAGCATGGGCATAAAACAATCTTCACCCCTCTATTTTTCTTTCTCTACATCGAGGTTAGGGCACCATGGTTAAACCATCATCTTTTACAAATAGGTAATAAGTTTTAATGCCATCACAACATCGTTTTAGTAAAGTTGTTAGTTGAAAAGATGAAGCTTTTCTGGCTTACATGCGCGGGTAGTGAATTTGGGGCTTAGCTACCCTGAAAAGAAGTGCTGATAACAAGGATGTTTGATGGCTATTTATCTATTAGATTTTGATACTGGCAAGTATAAGATTTTTCCCTTATCCAGGGCGGCGTTGCCTGCAGAAGAGAGAGAGCCGAGTGTTTCTGATGTAACGATGTGGAAAATGCTGATTGCTGAGAGATGGGATTTTAAGAGGGCTCTGATGAGTCATAGTATTGATCAGGCCAGGCAAGAAATACGTGGGTGGTGTAGACGTGCTAGAGTTTATGACGTGCTCATTGAGACCAACAGCAGTGGGGATGTGGTTGCCATTGCGCCAGAAGGTCGACTTCCTATTAGCGTTACTATTACAAAGAATGCAATCGGTGAAGCCTTAACATTAGAGTCGCAAAGTCGAGCATACTATTATGACCATGAGGTGAGAGCGAACGTTGATTCACAACTACAACAAAAGTTTGTGGATGCACTCACTGATCGTGCCAGAGGTTCCCGGGACTCAAATTTTAAAAAAATAGCAGCTAAATTCCTAAAAAAATTTAACGCTGGCTACCAAGGTAAAGATCAATATTTTTCCTGCAATAAAGAAATATTAAAGTCTATCGTTTCAGGTATGAAGTCCGTCTTTTCTGGCAAAAGCAATGTTTTTAAAACTTCGGCTGAACATGATATGGATAGAGAGATAAAGCAGTATTTTTATCAACTAATCATGTTGAATGATGATCATTCTCCTGGTGATGTGGCAATCCCGGATACTATTAAGCAGAAGCTAAACTCTGTCATCCAAAATTCATCAAATGGTCTGGAGTATGATATCAGTGAGGGGGTCGATGCAGTAAAACAATTTATTGCTCAATGGGTTGCAGCATATTCTCGCTCAGACTACACGTTTT
>JANQHY010000209.1 GCA_028282395.1 Gammaproteobacteria bacterium | reverse complement strand
AATAATGTCCTATACGTGACTTTTCTCATTGTTACTCCATTTATTAGTTAACCGTTCCCTATTTTAACAGACCATTATAGAAGAGCAAGTCAGACTATTATTGCCTTAATAAAAGCGTTTTTCACCTTGTGGGCGACTTTTGAAGCGTTTATAAACCCACAGGTACTGTTCGGGGCATTGGCGAATGCTAGCCTCGGTTGCTTGGTTAATTCGAGTAATGTCGTTCTCTATATCATCACTAGGGAAATTTTCCAGCGGCTTATTAATATAGAATTTATATCCTTTGCCACGGGGTAGGCGAAGGCAGTGGACTGCTATAGAAATAGCTGAAGCGATACGACCCATAACAGCAGGTGTTGTCGTTGTTGCAGTCGGAATGCCAAAAAAGGGAACAAAGACGCTAGTTTTACGACCGGTATCAACATCAGGGGTGAAACAGACAATCCCTTTCTCTTTTTTTAAGGTGCGCAGTAATAAACGAACATTATGGCGTGGGATCATTCCATTAGACTGAGAATAGATCTTTTCAAAGAAGTGATTAACGAATGGGTTTTTATGTGGGCGATAGAGAATAGAGATCTGGTAACCGAGGGAAAGAATGCGGGCACAGATCTGAATGCAGGTGAAATGGGGCGCAAGTAGCATAATTCCTTGGCCCTGCTTTATTGCCTCATCAAGATGCTCTAACCCTTCAGTGTTGACCATGCGCAACAGGCGTTTGCGACTGCTCCAGCGTGCCAGACCCATCTCAAATACAGAAATTCCCAGTGAGGAGAAGTGCTGCTTCAATATACGTTTCTGCTGTTTAGGCGACTTTTCAGGAAAACAGAGCGCAATATTGGTTGCAGCGATACGGCGCTCACGCCGAGCAAACAGATAAATTAGCTTGCCCAGGCCGCTACCAAGCCACAGTTGTATGCGATAGGGAAGTTGGCATAGCAAAAATAGCACTCCTATTAATAGCCATGGTAGCCAGTATTTAGGTCGCCAGGGGTGAAAGGGTGGTGTCTGTTGTGATCTCATTGGTTGTTTCGTGCTCTATTGCTTTTGTCATGGCGATAGTTTGCCTGACCTAGAGGGTTTGATCAACTCTCTTTCCTCTTCCGCTATTTGTTGCAGAGAGTGGAAATCTGGTCACTTAAATTGAAACTAGCTGGCACGTTGGCGCACGGCTTCAAACAGACAGATCGCTGTTGCTGCAGAGACGTTAATACTGCTCATATTGCTATGCATCGGAATCTTGACGAGTTCATCGCAGTGACGTTTCGTTAAGCGGCGGATGCCGCCACCTTCGGCGCCGAGTACTATTGCTAATGGTATCGTGCAATCAGCTTGGTACCAGCATTGTTCAGCTTCCGGGCTGGCGCCATAGATCCAGATATTCTGTTTTTGCAACATTTGAATAGTGCGAGCTAAATTCGTGACTTGGATAAGTGGAACGCCTTCTGCTGCACCGCAGGCAACTTTTCGTGCGGTGGCGGTTAATCCTACAGCACGATCTTTAGGAATAATGACTGCGTCAACACCTGCTGCCGCTGCTGAACGTAGACAAGCGCCAAGGTTATGTGGGTCCTGAACGCCGTCAAGTATTAATAACAGTGGTGTTGTCGTTAAACGTTCGAGAAGTGTCAAGAGATCATTCTCATTATAAGTTGACATGGCTTGACAGAGTGCCACAACGCCTTGATGCGCACCTTCATTGCTAAGTTTCTCTAACTGTTGACGCGGAGCACGCTCAATAGTGATTTTATGTTTGGTTGCCAAGGCAATAATTTGCGCTAATTGGCGACCGCTGCTTTCCGCAATAATAATTTTACTAATCGCTTGTGGCCGTTGTTGCAGTAGCTGCATGACACTGTGATGGCCGTAGTGGATCTCATTTTTCATAAGGTTTCTCTTCACTATTTTTACCGGTTTGACAATAACCCCCTGTTACGCGTGCAATTAAACCACGTAGTTGCAATTCCAGCAATAGTGAAGTGGTCTGAGTGAAGGTAAAATTGGCACGAGCCATGATTGTATTAAAGGGTGTTGGTGATTCGCCAATTGCACATAGTAGTGCTTGCTCTTCTGTAGTGAGAGTGGTATTCACAGCTGGACTGGTTGGACAAGGAGGTAACAATGATTGCTGTGGGAACTCTTCAATAATGTCATTAACGGTTTGTACCAGTTTCGCTCCTTGCTGAATAAGATGATGACAACCTTTTGCTAATGGATTATGAA
>JANQHY010000172.1 GCA_028282395.1 Gammaproteobacteria bacterium | reverse complement strand
AGGCCATTGATCAGCATGGCCATATTCAATGGATAGATCAATGTCATTGGCAATGAGATCAACTTGGCGACCTAATGTGGCAATGCGCAGATCGATAGTAGGATATAATGCCTGAAAATCACCTAACCGAGGAATAATCCAGCGCATTGCTAGGGTGGTCATCACATTAATAGTGATAGGACGCTCATAGTGGCGCGCTAGCTGCTGCTGAGTGGCCTGTTGAATAATGGTCATGGCGCTACGTATCTCGCTGTAGTAGCGCTCTCCTGCGCTGGTAAGGGCAATTTTAGTGCCTTGACGGATAAAGAGGGGATGGCCGAGGTAAGTTTCTAATAATTTGATACTTTGACTAATCGCTGAATGGGTAACGTGCAGAGTGCGGGCTGCCTGGCTAAAGCTCAGGTAATGCGCTACTGCTATAAAGGCGGGCAGCGTCTTCAGTGGTGGTAGTGGCTTTAACATCACCTTTATGTAAGTTTTACTAACATAAATGTTAGAATATATCAATTTACAGCTAGTTTCAATGGGTCTATCATATAAATATGTAAGATTTATTAACAGAGAGACGATTATGTTGTTGCGCCACCAAACAGTATCACACCATTTCCTTAGTGGGGTAGGGTTTATGTTGTTATCGGCGCTCTGTATTGCGCTTGCTGCGCTAATAGGTAAACAGTTGGCGCTTACCTTAATACTGCCGCTAATGGTTTTTCTACGTTTTTTCCTCCCAGGGCTACTGTTGACGGCGACTTTACTCTGGCAACGTCGTTTTCCGCGCGGGATTCACCAGCTACGTTTTCACTTATTACGTGCAGTGTTTACTGTCAGTTGTCAGTATGCATTTTTTTACTATTTAACCTATGGCTCACTACTGAATGCCACGTTGCTATTTATGACATCGCATCTATTCGTACCATTGATTTCAAGAGTGATCTATAAAAAAGCGATTACTCGTTGTGGTTGGTTAAGTCTCGCAATTGGATTTTGTGGTGTGATATTGATTTTACAGCCTGGCAGTGATGTCTTAAGTTGGCCAATGTTAGTAGGGTTGATGGCGGGTTTATTAAATGCAGGTTCGCAGTTGACTCAACATAAACAATCTAAAGGGTATGACGAAGCAACTGCTGTTACATTGTCAATGTTTGCCTTTTCATCACTGCTATCATTTCTATTGTTGTTACCACTATTACTATTTTATCCCGCGCCTTGGTTGAAACAGATTGCGTCACTTACACATATTAATGTATGGCCGCTGTTTATCCTGTTTGCGTTTACCTCTATTGGGAACCAACTGTTTCGTAGTTGTGCCTACCACTACGTTAATAAAGCGGCAAGTCTATCACCTTTTGCCTACAGTGCAATTCTGTTTTCTGCTTTAGCTGATTGGTGGGTTTATCATCAGGTTCCAAATTTTTGGACCGGTTTCGGGGCACTACTGATTGTTTGTAGTGCTATGATTAAGCTAACGGGTATTGCACACAAGGTGCGAAATACCCAGTGAATACTATTAGGAGAGAGAGATGAAAAAGCTATTACTTGTTATTGACTATATTAATGATATTACTCATCGCGAGGGGAAAATTGCTGCACCGGCAAACTATATTGAACAGCATGGTGTGTTTACAGCGGTGAATGCGGCAATTGCTAAATTTCGTCAGCAGCAGGAGATAATTGTTCAAGTAAAAGTTGGTTTTAGTCCGGATTATATTGAGTGTCCACCACATTCGCCACTATTTGCTAAGAATGCTGAGCTTGGCTCGTTACAGTTAGGCAGCTGGGGCACAGAGTTTCATGATGCGCTGGATGTGCAGGCTAGTGACGCGGTGATTATTAAACATCGCGTTAGCGCACTATATGGCACGCCATTAATGGCTATTCTACGTGCCAATGCTATTGATACCGTTGTCGTTGCTGGCGTCTCTACCAATATGGCAGTTGAAACAGTGGTACGTGAATTACATGATCGTGATTTTAATGTTGTGGTACTGGCAGATGCTTGTGCCGCAGCATCTGTTGAAGCACATGAGGCTTCATTACGCACATTAGCGCGTCTTGCCAGAGTCTGTACCGTTGCGGAATTTAATGCTTGATTATTTGCAAAAAACTGACTAACTGCTCTTACGCCTCGATCATTTCCTTGTCACGCTTATGCTGACGGGCTAGAATAAGCGCTGTTTAAGTGAATCACTATGAGGGGCGTAAGCCAATATGGCAATAATTAAGGTGAATGGCATTGAGCTTTACTATGAGAGTCATGGTGAAGGGGAGCCATTACTACTACTCTCTGGTTTTGGTGCTGATCATGGTGCCTGGAGCGGTATTCTCAGTCAGCTGATAAAGCAATATCGTGTTATTTTAGTTGATAATCGTGGTGCCGGGCAGTCGGGCTGTCCTGACTATCCCTATACTATCAAGATGATGGCAGAGGATGTGGCGGCACTTTGTGATTCGTTATCGTTAGCGCAACTCCACTTTCTTGGCAGCTCGATGGGTGGTTGTATCGTCCAGACACTCGCCTATCATTATCCTAAATTAGTGAAATCTGCCGTAATTGCCAACTCATTTATGAAAGTTGATGCGCGCCGCAAGCTATTTTATCAGGCACAGCAGGAGCTGCTTGAAGCAGGTGCACCAGCAGATGCCTTAGTCAAAGATAAGTTATGTTGGGTCTACTCTAACCACTATTTGGAAAAGCCAGGTCGGGCACAACGCTTGGTTAAGCAGTGGCAGCAGAGTGCCTATCCCTTTACACTAACGGGTTATCACAATCAGGTTAGTGCGATTTTTGCTTTTGATTCGACTCCCTGGATAGAGCAGCTTGCTGTTCCATGTTTAGTGATAGGGTGTGATGATGATCTGATCTCGCTTGAAACGTCAACACGCGAGATGGCACAACGTATTCCTGGTGCTGAGTATCTCTGTTTTAATAACACTGGCCATCTGCCTTATCTCGAAAGGCCACAAGAGTTTTTGTTAGCGCTAACTAAATTTATTAATAGGTTTCATTAAATCGTATGTCAAGAGCGGTAAAAGTTTTTCTATTACTGTATTTGCTAATATTAGCAGCTTTTATGGTTGGTGCGCGTTTACCACCCGATGGCTACTATTACTGGGATTGGAGTTACCATTTAGCGCTCTCTTATTATGACGGCCCGCCACTGATTGCCTATACAATTAAACTCCTGACGCTGTTAGTTGGCGAACATGAATTTACCCTGTACCTTATCGGTTTATTGTCGGCGCTGCTGAGTGGTTTACTGATTCATAAGTCAATGCGACTGTTGTTTGATAGTAAAGCGGCTGATATGACACTCTATATCTGGCTGTTAACCGCAGGCGTTGTCGATATTTTCTTCGTTGAGGTGAGTTACAATAGTCTGTTAATTGTTTTGTGGGCGTGGACGTTTTATCTTTTTATCCAGCTGCAGCAGCGCAAGCGTTATTACGACTATTATCTTTGCGGTATTGCCGTTGGCTTAATGATGCTGGCTAAATACAATGGTATTTTTCTGATTATTTCACTATTTCTTGTCTGCTTGATTGATAAGCGCTATCGTTTTATTTTAACGAGTGTGCATAGCTACTTAGCCATGTTGCTAGCTTTGGTAATCTTCTCGCCGGTATTGATCTGGAATATCCAACATCATTGGCTCTCTATACGTTTTCAACTCTATCATGGTTTTGCCATGCGCCACGTTTCGGCACTGCAGACGATTATCTATTATGTTGCTATTAATGTATTAAAATGGAATTTTGTTTTTGCGGCACTGCTCTATTTTTCTGCCCACCACTACCGCCAGTTATGGCATGACAGTCGTTTGCGTTTACTGCTTATTCCTACCTGTATTGTTTGGCTATTTTTTCTTGTCAGTTCACTATTCTCGCTGCCTGAAGTCAACTGGAACTCGTCGTTTGCCTATAGTGCCATCATGTTAATTGGCTACTGGATATCACGACCGGCAGTTGCCACCTGGCTACAAAAACTACTACTGTTAAGTTTAGGAGCAGTAACGTTATTAACGCTGGTATTCATACGCTTTACTCTCCATCTGCCGCTGCTATTTTACTGGTGGGGATACTCCTGGCAAACTTATCAACTGATCAATCAGCTGCCAGTGGCGATTCGTTATAGTCCATTGCCGGTTTTTACCAGTAGCGATTACCGTCTGCCTGGCTACTTGTCTGCTTTTTTAGCTAATAAACGCGGACGAGTTTATGGCTTAACACCCTCGACGCATCAATATTACTACTGGTGGCAGCAGCAGCGTAATAAAATCGATGCTGATAGCGGGCTCTATTTCAGTCGCACTCCAATGAATGTTTTCCCTCAACCATTAAAAGCGTGTAAACTGATAAATAGACAGGCGTATCAGTACAAGGGGGAGAGTAAGCACAATGTCTGGCAGCTCTATGTTTATCATTGCACCCTTTAATAATCGTCCGCTGCCGCGGCGTAGCCGTTTTTTTCTGGCGTTTTATCTGCTAATACTGCTGGTAGTAGCATTTGGAGCACGGCTCCATCCAGACGCCTATTACTACTGGCAGTGGAGTCACCGTCTGGCTTTAGGCTATTATGATGGGCCACCTATGGTTGCTTATGCAATCAAAGTGCTGACACTACTGTTTGGTGACCAGGCTTTTTCTGTTCATCTGCTTGGAATCATTACTGCCTGGATTACTGCCTGGATGGTATTCCATCTTGGCCAACACCTCTTTGATATTCGTGCTGGTGAGGCAGCTCTCTATGTCTGGCTGCTAACGCTTGGTGTGGTACGCTTCTTTTTTCTGGAAAACTCCTACAATAGCCTACTGATGATTTTCACAGTATTTATGCTGTATGCGTTTATCCAGCTGATTGAAAAACAGCGTTGTCGTGACTACTATTTCTGCGCGCTATTTGCAGCGCTAATGCTGCTGAGCAAATATACGGCTGTACTGTGGTTAGTATCTTTTCTGTTGATTCTGGCTAGTCGCCGCCGCTACCATAAGCTTTTCTGTTCAATCCATTTTTACTTGGCATTATTATTAATTGTACTGCTATGCATGCCGCTATTGTGGTGGAATTTCACGCATCACTGGCTCTCTTTCTACTACCTTTTTGCCCAGGGATTTAGTGCGCATAGACACTACGGTCATACTATCAATATCGTTTTCTATCTTATTTCAGCCCTACTTAATTATCATGTTGCATTGTTAACACTTCTCTACTTTTTAGTGCGTGACTATCGTGCTTTAGGGTTGAATGCTAATTTGCAGTTGCTGTTTATTCCTATGGCATTTATCTGGCTATTTTTTTTCGTGAGCGCCTGGTTCTCTTTACCAATGATGAATTGGAGCTCCCCTTGTTCATTCCCAGCAGCACTACTGTTGGGGTATTTTATTAGCCGCCCTGGCGTTGCAGTTTGGTTTCGTCGTACACTCCTGACAGTGATGGCGTTGGCGACACTACTGTTTACTTTTGGTTGCCGTGTGCCATTTTTCTATATCTTTCCTGATCCAGCCTGGGCCAGTTCTGCTGTGATGCCTGATTTAGTCAAACGGTTGCCCATTGACAAGTATCCACATGAAGCGATTATGACCTCCGTATACTATATGTTGCCATCCTGGTTAGCTGCTGCTTTTCCAGATAGACGCCAACAGATTTTTTCTTTGAATCGTTCTGGTAATCAATATTATCTCTGGTGGCAGCAGGCGCAGCGTCAACATGACTATCGTGGTCAGCAGGCGCTATATGTGAGTCAGCAGCCATTAAATAAATTACCAAAACCTTTCTACCCACGACAGCTTAGTGGTTGTCAGCTTATCCACTACGAGCATGTTCGGCAACCATTAGCGTTTTACGCTGATATTCCCTGGCATCTGTATCTCTACCAGTGCCGAGTAGAAGGTTGATAAGGTTTTCTAGCGCAGATGCTAGACCGCTAGGTGGCACTAACTTTTCGAACTCTGCTTCCAGATCCACTTTGAATAGACATAATAGTTGTAGAGTGAGCCGATGAATATGCCAATGATAACGAGAACATTAGCCCGTGCAGTCGTGTGACCAATAAGATGAAGTCCAATGGCTAAAATTAACAGCTGAATTAACATGGAGCCGAGGCTGGTGATATTAAACAGGAGAAATTTTTTTATTGCCTGCCATTTCTTCCTAGTAAAATGAAAACGGTGCTCAGAAAATGAAAAGTAATTATTGAGAATAAAATTGCTGGCAATGGCACACTCGATAGCAATCGTATTAGCAATCAATGGTGTTGACCACCAGGCATAGAATAGATTAAATACCAATAGTTGTATCAAAGCACCACTAGCGCCAACACAGCAGACTTTTAGGTAGCGTTTCACTTCGCGCAGGCGTAAGCGCCAGACGACAATGAGTGATTCAATGGCATTATTACGTGGAAATTTACTGACACCTTGTTCGCGATCGATAAAGACGATAGGGTGCTCAATAATATTTGCGCCTAATTTATGCA
>JANQHY010000169.1 GCA_028282395.1 Gammaproteobacteria bacterium | reverse complement strand
AAATCAGCGGCTGAATATCAGAAACCGTTTTGACCACTTGACGCGTATGGTTGTCTATTTTGACAATGTAGATGCTTTTGCTCGGGACATTGTCATTGTTGAAGTTGAAAACGCTACTGGCGCCAGGAAAGTTTTTAAGATTGTAGAGCACTTCACGCAGGTCTTTAGTGGTATCATTTTTTGCTTTATTAAGCGCCTCTGTTGCTAACATGACCGAATCAAATCCGAGCGCAGTAAAGGCGCTTTGTGGTAGCGTGTGATACTTCTGTTCGTAAAGATTAATAAATTGGCGTTGAATGCCTCTGGATGTGGCAGGATTTAGTACCACATGCGTGGTAAAATAGACATTATTCATCGGCGAAGGAGCATTTACGACTTTATCTGAATCAAAGCCATCGCCACTTAAAATAGGTTGATTGAAGCCTGCTTGGCGCAAAGCTTGAATTATTTTTGCTGCATCTCTATTGGCAGCGAGGTAGATTGCTTGTGTGTTCTGCAGATGGTGACTAGCTTGTTGAATTAGATTAGCAATATCAAGTTTATCACCATTATATCTAACATTAGCAATAATATGATCGCCCAAGGCATTAAACTTCTGTCGGAAGCTACGACTAATATTGATGCTATAACGGCTCGAGGTATCGCTAAGAAGTAGTGTGTTTTTGACGTGAAGATCATTGGCAGCAAACAGGGCAGCAGCTTCAGCTTGCATGGTATCAGTAAAACAGCTAAGAATTAGATTGTGGGCATAGGCAGCGGCTAGTTTGCCTGAAGTTGAGCCAGCGGTAATAAATAGTTTATTATGTTTTGCTACCGGGATCATTGCTGCTGCTAGACGGGTATTATGGGTTAGGCCAACAATGACTTTGATATCAGGGTCTTTGGCTAATTCAGTTGCCACTTTCTCTGCAACCGTAGACTGTGTTTCACTATTTTTCACAATCAACTGAACAGGGTGGCCATTTACACCGCCGTGGTGATTTACCCAATCTACTGCCACTTCGGAGCCCTGCAGTGCGCCTTTACCTAATTGGGCTCCATAGCCGTCTAGGCTATAAATAGCGCCAATTTTCACTACTGGCATGGTGGAGGCGGCTGGTTGCGCATAGGCACGTAGAGAACAGAAGAGGATGATAAGGGGGATAGCAATTATCGCGGCAGCATATCTCATTTTGGCGTCTCCATCACGTTAAAACAAATTCTATGCTAGCAGTGACGTGCATATCAGGTCAATAGATGAGAATGGGCTTGACAAAATCACCCAGGTCGTTTTTAATGTGACGATAGCGCTGATTTGACACAGCTTGCAGGCGCATTAAATAATTGGCTAAAATGTGGATAGTCTACCCTTCCCTTTTTAGCCGTGATGTACTTATTTGATGAGGTCATGGCATTATGGTGACACTAAGAAATGTGGCGAAAACCTATCATCATCGTGGACAAACGGTGAATGCGTTATGTGATATCAATCTTGAAGTTGAGGCCGGCGAGATTTTTGGCATTATCGGGCGTAGTGGCGCGGGTAAAAGCACCCTGATTCGCATTATCAACCTACTTGAGCGGCCTGATAGTGGTGAAGTCATTGTTGCAGGACAATCACTAACTGAGTTATCAATATCAGCATTACGTCAGGTTCGTCACCATATTGGGATGATCTTTCAGCATTTTAATTTGTTGGCTAACAGCAGTGTCTATCAAAATATTGCGTTACCGCTGAAATTAACTGGCTGCGATCGGAAAACCATTGATGAGCGTGTAGCACCATTATTGGCATTGACTGGTCTTGAAGAAAAGCGTGATCATTATCCTGCACAACTAAGTGGAGGACAGAAGCAGCGTGTAGCGATTGCTCGTGCATTAGTTACACAGCCGAAAGTGTTATTATGTGATGAGGCAACGAGCGCACTTGATCCTGAAACAACATTATCTATTTTAGCGCTGCTAAAAAAAATTAATCAGCAATACAATTTGAGTATTATCATGATTACGCATGAGATGGAGGTTATCAAAGAGATTGCTGATCGAGTAGCAATTATTGATCAAGGTCAGATTATTGAGCAGAATAGTGTTGTACAGCTGTTTACTCGGCCACAGACAGACATTGGCAAAACATTTGTTGGCTCAACGTTAGCGAATGAGTTGCCGCATGAACTGGCAGAGAAGATTGTTGCACAAGCACCCGATGACAACTATGCCAAGATTGTCAGGTTAACCTACCATCATAATGCCAGTGGCGATCCAACTATTAGCGAGTTGGTGCGTCAATTTGGTTTGACTGTTAATATTCTGCAGGGGAGTATTGAGGGAATTCGTAACGAGACAATTGGCGTACTGTTAGTAGAGTTATCAGGCGAAGCAGAGGCAATTTCACGTGCAAGCGACTATCTGCATAGTAAAGATATTGATATAGAGGTAATCGGTTATGTTCAACGACATCATTAATGCTTCTTGGCAGACGATTTACATGGTCATCGTTTCTGGGTTGATTGCAACACTGATAGGTGTTCCTATTGGAGTGCTATTGGAAGTCAGCAAGAAAAAACATATTCTTGCCAATCGCTCGCTATACCATACACTTAATATTATTGTGAATATTGGTCGTTCAATACCATTTATTATTTTACTGATCGCCATTATTCCGTTTACACGCTTGTTGATTGGAACCTCAATTGGTACCACTGCTGCGATTGTTCCGTTGACAATTGGTGCGGCGCCATTTGTTGCGCGGTTAACGGAAAATGCATTAATGGAGGTGCCCAGTGGTTTGATCGAAGCGGCACTTGCAATGGGGGCAACGCCATGGCAGATCATTGTCCGCTTTCTGTTGCCGGAAGCATGGCCAACAATTATTAATGGGATTACGTTAACACTGGTGACATTAGTTGGTTATTCAGCCATGGCCGGCGCAGTCGGTGGTGGTGGTCTTGGTGATTTTGCTATTCGTTACGGATATCAGCGCTTTCAAACAGTGCCGATGGTTGTAGCGGTAGTGATATTAGTGATTGTAGTCCAATGGCTACAATGGGGTGGTGATTATTTAGCAAAAAAACTTAATAAAGGGGAGAAACTATTATGATAAAAACCATTCGAGTTCTACTATGTGTATTATCGTTACTGGGATTGAGTGCCTGTAACGATAATAAAGCAACAAATAGTAATAAAAATAGCATTAAAGTCGGAACGAT
>JANQHY010000158.1 GCA_028282395.1 Gammaproteobacteria bacterium | reverse complement strand
ATTACCCAGGATAGACTTTTAGAGAAACGCCAATTGCAAGAGCTGTCAATTCCAACCGTTGGCTTTGCACCAATTAATAGCCAGGCAGAGTTGAAAGAGTATGTGAAAAACTCAGGCTACCCAGCGCTACTCAAAACTCGCCGACTCGGTTACGATGGCAAAGGCCAGTACCGTTTGAATGACGATAGCGACATCGCCACTGCGTGGCAGGAAATCGGCCAACAACCATTAATTATCGAGCAGTGGCTACCTTTCGATTTCGAACTCTCTATTATTGCCGTAAGGCGCGCGAGCGGTGAAACTGCCTATTATCCATTGACACAAAATGACCATCACGAAGGAATTCTTAGGCGCTCGAATGCCCCCTATGAGCATAACGAACTGTGGAGTCGCGCCGTCGATTATGCTGATCGCCTCCTGGAAAAATTAAACTATGTCGGGGTATTAGCAATTGAATGCTTTGTCAAAGATGACCAACTTTATGTCAATGAACTGGCACCACGCGTACATAATTCAGGCCATTGGACTATTGAAGGTGCTAATACGAGTCAATTTGAAAACCATCTACGCGCTATTTTTGATCTACCATTAGGCGATACTAGCGCACGCAGCCAAGCAGTAATGTTTAACTGTATCGGCACAATGCCCGCTATTAAAGATATTCTTAATCTGAATCATGCGCACTACCACGATTATGACAAAACGCCACGCCCCAAACGTAAGCTTGGCCATATTACTTGGGTTGGTAATGATACTGAACATAGCACCCTAGAACGCCTTGCACGGCTGCTCGATTATACCAACTAATATAGTGCGTAAAGAAAATATAAATAGCTATCTATTCTGATACACGCGACAAATCATAAAAAATATTTATTGTGACTGCTTTTTAGCGGCATCCTTCGCCTTCTGTTCCAGCTGTAATAGACGCTCCCTACAGCAAGTTTCCGTTAGTGCAACAAACTTCTTAACATTCGCATGAATAACTAATAGATCCTCTTCATAAACTTTAAAGGATTTTTTATAGCGTGCATTGAGGTAACCACAACATAGTAAAGTAAACAGCCGCTGCTCCTCTGCTGTAATATTTGGAAAAGCATTTTTAGCAAAACGAACATCGAGATTATTGACCAGTTCACGCAATTTCTCTAAGTCATGTAGTTTTGGCTTATAATGGGTATAAACTAGTAGGATCGTCGCATACAGATTCTCAACACATTGATGCAATTCAAACAGCGATTTTCTATAACTCTGTCGATCTATTGCATGTTCAGCGTCGGTCATAAATTCATTAGCAATGTCAAACCAGTAGGCAAAATCATCTTTTGCCAGCCTGTAAAGCTCTTGGGGTGATAGCTCTTTAGGTTCTGACAGTTCAATATTGTCACCATTATAGAGCTCAATACCCTCTTTATAGATATCACAAAAGAAATAGGAGGCATGATTTAACGCATGATTGACAAAATTGATGTCATGCACAATAAAAGAGACCGGTGAGCTAATGCCGCCATGTTTCTGCACCGCTGTTCCCAATTCTGTCTTAAACTCTTCATGACGGTAATGGTTTCTATGCGAAGCAACAATGACAAGCATATCATAGTCACTCTTATACTCATAGGTAATACCCTCTTCGACATGCATATCACGGCCAACCGCTTCACCTCTGGCATAACTGCCAAAAAGGATGATCATACGGATACGATGCTCCTTCCGATCTTGCGCTAAGGCCAAATCGACTATCGTTTTTAGCTCATCTTGCCTCTCGACGGGTAAGTGATCGAGACTTTTTTTCATATTACTATTTTCGCCGATACAATAAACCAGCCGTTATTTTAACACGACTTAATAGAAAAATAACACTATAAAAATTATTCTTTGATTATTTCTAAATAACAACTATTTTAGTACTCTGAGGTGATTCGTATCCATTTTGCTTAGTGTCGTTATCAATAATCATCTCGGAATCGGGCCCGCGCGCTACATCTGCGAGTGATTGCGGAAGAGCTTTCATGTTATTAACCTTAGATTTCTTATAGAAGAAGGCTCCCCAACCGCCTAGCGTGCATGCACCACCAGCACTTAGACCACCAATACCAGCACCTGCAGCGACCGTAGCTAAGACACCGGAGAAACCTGCGGTCAGAGGAGATAACGCAAGACCACCAACAACTAACAGAATAATTCCTAGCCAACCAAACGCCTTCGCAACAAATCGACTATCAAAACGGTTACCTATTTTTTCCGCTAACTGTTTGTAGTGCTCCTCTCCCTGCTGTATTGCTTCGAAATTCCCCTCTCTAGCATAACCAACCTGCAGAAAAGTCTTGTCAATCATTTCATTTAACAATTCACGATCATCATCACTCATCTCGCGGCGATTATATTCAGCCAAGTCATCACAAACAGCCGCAAGCCTTTTTCCTGCCTTAATACGCAATGCTGCATCCACCTCTTTTTGTGAACGCATTAACTCTTCTGCATAGAGACGTATATCTAATAGAAGTAGATCCTGTGCAGCATTTCTAGGATCATTTGATAAACAGGCTTTCTCTATTTTCTTTACCCTATCTTCATCAATAGCATCCGCTTTAATTTTTTCTGCGAGTCCTATTATATACTCATCATCTATCTCAATACCATCAGAATTAATTTGATTTGGTTTTATCGCTACGTATCTATTATAGAGCTCAACGATAAGTTGAATTCTACCTGCGGATAATTTTAAAATTTCATCCTTACTAATTAACGGTTGCTTTTCATATTGGACGTCATCGTCTTTATTTATATTCTGGTCAATACATTTAAGCACATTATCATCAGTTTTTTGGTAAATGTAAGAAGGGTTTAAGAAGATCTCTAACAGTGCAGAGAATTTCTCCTCGGGCATCTGTACTAATTCATCAATGGAGAGACCCATTTCTTTAAATAATATAAATATTTTGAATGGGTTAACGCTAATAACTTTTTTATTATAATTAGTGTAACCGTATGCTAAAACTTTCTTAAAAACCCATTGATTCTGCTCTTGAAGAAGGGTGTTTTTCTCATCTTGAGACAACCACTCATAATGCAATGCCTCTCTAATGCTATAGATCTGTAACCCTTTATAGCGTTGCTGATTATGCCCGGTGGGATATAATTCACTAATCTTCTCTGCGCCATTATACTTATACTTATCATTGTCGATAGAAACATCATTGTCGATGATAGAAACATTATTGCTAACATGATTATACACTGAGAGGCTATAACAAGCTTGTGCATGAGCCTTCATATAGTCGCCATTAGGCTTATTAAGCTCTCTTTTATTTTTACTATAAGAAATCATGGAATATTTATCTTCACTGTTGTCAGATAGGAAATCAAACCCATCGGCAACTGACAACATCATAAAACCAATCTCTTTCTGATCTTGTGTGCCTCCCTGTTCACGCAAAACAAGCGCCAATTCCTTAAACTGCACTAATTTTTCATTATATCTGTTGACATATTTGTTAAAAAATCCTTTTAGTTGCAATCCTCTTCCAAAAACATGTTGTAATAACTCATATGTTAATGTGACGATTTGATTAAGTTGCGTGCGGACTTCCTCATCAATCACCTTTTGGTTATCTAAGATCTGCCGCGTATTAATGAGTGTGTCTACTAACTCCTCCCAGTGACGTGGATCAACTAAATTCTCTGCTTTTAGTCGCTCAATAAATAACAGTATTGAAAAAAGCTCGGCATCCTCAGCAATGTTCTCTGGGTTGTCAGAAAAACATTTTGCCTCTAACTGCTTAATGCGATTTTCAGAAAGACCTACGTGTTCAAGTTGGAGTCTTATATTGGCCTCTTTCACATCCACAGCAAGTGATCCTGTGTTATAGCGATCAGGAATGAGATTGTTCTCTATTACATAACGCATGGGCCTACGTTTAAATGCATTATAGTCCTGGCCTTTAGTTGAATAGAGACCACTAATGGTGTTATACTTTTTTTGTTGATTTTTTAATTCTTCGTAATCGAGCTTACTACTTAACAGTTTAAACTTAAACATTGCACATCCCCACAGAAATTAATCGATTTGTTGCTAGAATTTCTATAATGTCATAAATAGGCCAATTCGTTCCAGAGACATCATTATAAATTATTGTAATACATTATATATTGTTTAAAATTAAAGCAGTTTATTGTAAACCGCAATCATCTGTTGGGCACAGCGCTGCCAGGAGAACCGGCGTACTCTTGACCGCCCTTTTGCTATAAGTTCAAGCTTTACTGCCTCATCAGTAACAGCCAGCATTGCGGCACTAATCGCTTCCGTTGAACATGGATCAACTAAATAGGCTGCATCACCCGCTACCTCCGCCATTGCCCCTTCATTTGAGCTAATTACCGGCACACCCGCAGCAAAACCTTCAAGAATCGGCAAACCAAACCCCTCCTCTAATGAAGGATAGAGTAGTGCATTAGCACCCTGATAGAGAGCACGCAAACTCTTAAAAGGCAACCAAGAGAGCCAACGCACCTCACCGCGCTGCTGACAACGTTGCAGACGCTCAATTAAGCTAGTTGGGGTTAACCCCGGGTGCTGCCGGCCAACAATAAGCAGCTTCATCTCTTGCCTAACGGCGCCAGGTAGCTGCAAGTAGGCATCAAGAATACGCTCAATATTCTTCCGTTGCTGCAAGGTACCAACAAAAAGCAGATAGTTTGACGGCAGCTGGTACTTATCTATCACCTCTGCACAGGTTTCAACACTGACTGGCTGCAACCAATCACGACTAATGCCATTGTAAACAACAGAGATCTTCTCTTCCGCTATGCCCCAATAGTTAACCATATCAGCGCGCATAGTTTGACTAACGGTGACAACATGATCGGCCTGTTTAGCACTTTTTTTCAACAGCATATTCTTCAGCCGGCGGAGTCGTGGTGACACCCATTGTGGGTGCTTAAACATAATCGCATCATGCAGCGTCACCACTAATGGTCGTCGCCTTAATTTTGGCATACGGTAGTCTGTGACATGAATTAAATCAACTTGCTCTTCAATTTTCTGATAACAATTAAATGGTAAGTGGTGCGAATAGAGTGGATGCATGGCACAGTAGCACATCGAGGTCATGGTAGTTGGTCGCGGCACCTCTTTCAAACTACGGAAATAGAGATTCTCAATCTCAACCCCTTGTGTTGCTAAGGCGTGCATAAGATAATAGGTATAAACACCAATGCCATCAAACTGGATACGCTGTCCAGTTGGTGTCATAACCGTTTTTGTTGATATAGCAATACGCATCTATGCCCTCTCTGATAATATCTGCTGGTATAATTCCATATAGCGTGTCGCCATCTTCTCAGCAGTAAAATAGTGCTCAAAACGTTGATAGGCGCACTGCTTGAACTGTTGATACAACTCCTCATCATCGCGTAATCGTTCCATCGCCTGACGCAATAGTTGAGGATTTTGTGGCGGCACAACCAATCCAGTCTCATTATGTCGGTTAATAAAAGAGGTTCCCGTACCAATCTCGGTTGAGATCAGTGGGTTTGCTGTCATTAATCCTTCGGCCAATGTGATACAGAATGCTTCAGAGCGAAGATGAGCAGGCATAATCACAGCACGACAAAGTTGATACAATGCCATTTTATCAATCTCAGCCAAATACCCTGTAAAATGAACAGAGGATAGCTGCAATGCTGTGGCTTGCTTTTGTAGCATTCGGGCCTGCGGACCTGCACCAACAATGACTACAGGAAGATTACTGCCACGCAACGCTTGTAATAAAAATGACAATCCTTTGTAATAGCGTAAAACACCAACAAAAAGAAAAAAGTTTTCGCCAACACGTTGGCGCCACTGCGCTAAACAGTATTCATCCGCAACAGGATAGTTCTGCGCCTCGATGCCAATTGGAATAACATGACACTTATTGCGATAGTGCTGCAATATACGACTGGTATCATAATAATTCTGCGAAGTAGCAACAATATGGTTAGCCCGGCGCAGAAATTGATTCATCAATGGCTGATAAAATGGTTTAATCAAACGTTGTTTAACAATATCAGAGTGGTAGGTAACTAATGTTGGTTTTCTTATTCGATGACTGAGATGTAACAGGTCGGCAAACGGCCAAGGAAAATGGTAGTGAATAATGTCGTAATCGGCAACTAACCGCTTAAATTGACGCCAAAGTGAGAGACTGATTGGACAGGAGGCTGCTGAAAACATCGCCGGAAAATAGTATACTGGATAACTGTCGACTTGACGCTGCCGATACCCTTTAGCGCCGCTAGTCACAATGACACTACTCTCTACCCCACGTTTGACTACTGCTTTAGCTAAATTATCAATACAGCGTTCAACACCACCTAATGTTTCAGGGTAGTAGCTTTTATAAATGTGGACGACTCTCATGTTGCCAGTAACTACCCATTTTTGTACCCCTACACCAAACTATTTATCAGCAAAGCAAAGCCGTGCTAAAAACTGTAACTCTCATTCATTAACACCCACCAATACCAACAAAACAGATATCTCCTGTACCTGATCCGGTACTGTAGGTAGCAGAATTATTATCCGAAGATAATTGGGCCATTCCAAGTGCCACCGTAGTCCCATTTGTTGCGGTAAAATCTACTTTACTACCAGTCGTTGCATTAACAAAAAAGCCATTATAAGTTCCAGGATTATTTGTCACTAATGTATTCCCTGTAATAGTCCCAATATTAATCGTTCCACTGTTCTCGGCGACAAAATCCACCACTGTGCCATCAGAGGTCAATGTATTATTAGTAAAACTACCCGTAAATGTTAATACTCCGGTTGAATCCACGTGAGCAATATTGTAAACACTCGAGGAAACTGCTGCATTCCCGGTTGCCGTAATCGTATTACTATCAAAATTACCGCTAAAGGTAATCGCGCCTTTAGCAGCACCATTTCTCACCCCATCTATTCGTGAAGTAACTGTACCTGATCCAGTAGCAACAATGGTATTGCCATTAAAGTTCCCACCAAAATTAATAGCGGCTGTATCATCAGTGGTATTATTAAAAACACCGATCACAAAAGCGCCTGTTGTCCCAGTGGCATAGATCTGATTATCATTAAAATTACCGGTAAACGTAATGGTACTTGCAGCCCCCGTAGCGCTATTATAAACACCGTAAACATTACCATTACCGGTACTAGTACTGGTGCTGGTAATTTGATTCGAAGTAAAAGAGGCAAAAGTAATGGCGCCAGATGCACCACTGGCATCATTGTAAACGCCAAAAACATTTCCGGCCCCTGTATCCTGACTGTTAATGGTATTACCACTAAAGGCACCAATTGTCACAACCCCTCCTGCGCCAACGGAATTATTCACACCATAGACATTGCCAGCACTGGTTTCAGCATCAATCTGATTGCCAGAGAAAGTTGACGCATAAATAATATCACCGCCATCAGCATCGTTATCAACACCATACGTCGCCGCCGCCCCTTTTGCAGTGATAATATTATTATTAAATGTGCCGTTATAATTAATATCACCTATTCCTAGGAAAAGATCCGTATCATTGAATACACCATAAGCTGAGCCAGCAGCGCTGTTGGCAGTAATGGTATTCGACGTGACCGCAGCAAAATTAATGATGGCAAATACCGCATCATTTCTCATACCATAAGCCGCGCCTGTGCCAGTTGCTTTCGCAGTTATATTGTTAGTAGAAAAAGCATCGGCATATGTCAGGATGCCAAGTCCAGCATCATTTTCAATACCGTGAGCATCACCACTCCCCTGCGTCTCGGCAGTAATAGTATTACCATTAAACGTACTAAAATAGTTTATAAACCCATCGACAGCAAGGTTCTCTATCCCATAAGCACCGCCACTACCTGTTGCGGTGGCATTAATCGTATTGTTAGAAAAAGCACCAGCAAAGTTAACACCGTTGGTAGAAAGAAAGCCGTAATTATAAATACCATAAGTGTCGCCACTACCGGTCGCATTAATCGTATTGCCTATAAATGTAGTAAAGTTAACCGAGTCACCATTATCGGCCTCATTTCTTACGCCATAGGTTGCGGTACTCCCGGTTGCAGTAATGCTATTGAGATTAAACGAGCCACTATAAGAAATATCAGAACCGGCTAGAAATGCATAATTGTAAATACCATAGGCATAACCACTATTGGCG
>JANQHY010000126.1 GCA_028282395.1 Gammaproteobacteria bacterium | reverse complement strand
GAGGAGATCGCTAGAATGTGGCGATTTACTAAAACCAATGGCATCACCGAAGGCTTTCATCGCAAGATGAAACTCATTCAGCGGCGAGCTTATGGCTTTAAAAATTTTGACAACTACCGATTAAGAGTGAGAGTATTATGTTCGTGAATCAAGTGCCCCCGTATTTGGGAAAGACCCGATTTTTTTGGCGCGCCTGGCAGGACTCGAACCTGCTACCCTCGGCTTAGAAGGCCGATGCTCTATCCAGATGAGCTACAGGCGCTTAACTAAGATGGTCGGGGCAGAGGGATTCGAACCCCCGACTTCCTGCTCCCAAAGCAGGCGCGCTACCAGGCTGCGCTATGCCCCGTGTATCTTTGTTATAGATACATACATCAACGCAGTATAAGTACCTGATTACCGTGGGTCAAGCGCTTTTATTTCTTCATATGGGTAAAAAAGCAGAAAATTTAGAGATTGACGCAATATTTAGCCTCACTGAAATAGTGTTGATAGAATCAAGCTAACAAAGATAATTGCGCCGCCGACAAGGGTCTGGAGTGCAATGGGATTGCCGGTAATTAAAAAGGCTGCAATGGTGGCAAAGATTGGTTCAAGACAGTAGATCAGCGCTGCCTGAGTAGCGCTAGTATGTTGTTGATATTTTATTTGCAGATAGAGTGCTAATGCCGTTGCACCAAGGGCGCAGAACAGTAATGAGATGATGACATCAAGATGAAGAAAGCCAGAAAAGTTAGTGCCTGCAGTTGCAGCGGCGAGGGGTAGGGTAAATAAAATTTGGTAGAACGTCAGTAAACGATAGTGTTTGAGTTTTGGTGTGACCCATTGAATATAAATAATTGCCACTGCATACAATACAGCTGATAGCAGTGTCCAGAGGTCACCTCGAGAGACGGTATGAGCGCCGGCAGCTGTCAATACATAGACTCCAAGTAGTGATAACAGCGCACAACCAATATCCAGTTTGCGTAGGCGGCCCATACGTGCCAGGGGGAGCAGAAAGGGGACCAGTAGGACATTGATGCCGGTAATAAATGCTGAGCGCGGTGCTGAAATCGTTTGTAAACCGATAGTTTGTGTCAAATAGATGCCGCTATTGAATAGCCCCAGAATCAACCCTGCTAGTAGTAGTTTGCGATTCGATTTATAAAGATCGAATAGCATTAGCGGTAGGAGTGCTAGGGCGGATAATGCAAAACGGGCGCAGACGAATGCGCCTGGTGAAACATGGGCCATTGCTATTTTAATGAAGGGAAAGGTTAGTCCCCACAGTAGTGTGACTAATACAAGCATTAGGTTGGCACGCAGTTTCATTTTATTATCTCTTTATCCAAATCAATTTTTACAGGCGTTTTATACTTTATACAAAATCCTTAATTTATACTATTTTCCTGCATTTAGTGAACAAAAAAACCATTTAAACCGAGATTCATGGTCTTACCCGCTCTCCTAATAGGGTGAACTGGCGAATCTAGGTTAAATCACTGTTAGAACGCTTTACCAGATCATAATCGTTATGTTACGGTTGGATAAAGCGGAGTTAGTAATTAACGCAGAGGAATAACAGGTAATGAATGTCGATTCTGTCGTCTCTCAGGGAGAGGTCATTCATCATATGCCATTAACTTCTTACACGACCTGGCGAACAGGTGGTGCAGCTGAACGTCTTTACTCATTAGTTAATCTCTCTTCGCTCGCAGCATTTCTACGCAAATTGCCACCACAAGAGAAGATCACCTGGCTGGGCTTAGGAAGTAATACACTCATTCGTGATGGCGGTGTTATTGGGACAACAGTCATTAACCGTTGTGCCATTACCCGTTTAGAGCTGCTTGATAGCCAGACGATTTATGCGGATGCGGCAACGCCTTGTGGGCGCGTGGCCCGTTTTGCTGCAAGGCATAACTTAGGTGGTCTGGAGTTTTTAGCCGGTATTCCTGGCACAGTAGGTGGCGCATTGCGGATGAATGCTGGCTGTTTTGGTGGCGAGATTTGGCAATCGGTGGAGAAAGTCACCATGATTAACCGTCGCGGCGAGTTTTCACTTTGGCCAGCGGTGGCGTTTAAGGTGAGTTATCGCCAGGTCGTCATGCCGGAAGAGCATTGGTTTTCTGGATGTTATTTTAGATTAGAATCAAAGCCTAAAAAAGATTGCTTAAAGTTGATTCGCAGCATTGTTGCTAAGCGCCATGCTTCACAACCGACCTCATTGCCCAGCTGCGGTTCAGTCTTTCGTAACCCTCCAGGCGATTTCGCTGCACGATTGATCGAACAGTGCGGTTTAAAAGGTTATCATATAGGAGGAGCAGTGGTATCGCCGAAACATGCCAATTTTATTGTCAATAGCGGTGGAGCAAGTGCAAGTGAGATTGAACAGTTAATTAATCATGTTGCTGAAGTCGTAGAGACGAAGACAGGGATAAAGTTGGAGAAAGAGGTGAAAATTATTGGCGTGCCGATTGAGGAGCAGAAGCAGTTATGAAACGTTTAAAATTCACACTGTTTGCTATTGTCGTGCTGATATTGATTATTGCTGCTCTGTGGGCTATTCGTTCTTCATCACTTTTTCCATTGCGAACAGTGATTATCTCTGGCAGTGTGCGACAAATTAAAGAAAGTGATTTAACTTATATGATTAAGCCATTGGTTAAGAATAGGAATTTCTTTGATGTCAATCTTTATGCATTAGCAAGACAGGTTGAACAGCTGTCATGGGTTGAGCGTGTTGAGGTCAGGCGAGTATGGCCTCAGGCAGTCGCAATTAATGTTATTCCAAAGCGTCCAGTGGCGCAATGGAATAAGCGCGGTTTTGTTGATAGTTACGGTGAAATTTTCTATGCTAATGGCGCTGTAGCAGTCAGCCCAGACCAGTTGCCGCAATTTATCTCCAATAACGAGCATAATGCATTTCTTATGCTTGGTATCTATCAGCAAATGACAAGAATATTAGCGCCAACCAATCAAGAAATTAAAGTAGTGAGTTTGGATGGCAATAACTCCTGGCAAATTACTTTAAATAATGGTACAAAATTGGTTTTAGGACAACAAAAAATCTTGACTCGGCTGCGACATTTTGTAACAGTTTATCCTAAGGTGATGGTTTCCAATAACCGTGAGGCAAGATTAGTTGATTTGCGTTACAAAGATGGGATGTCAGTTGCTTGGCAAGGAAAGCAGCAGAAAAGGGGGTAAAGGAGAAAAAAAGGGGGGAAGCGGCAGTTTAATGGGTTGAGTCAATATTGACTTGTGATATAGTACAAAGAGGAGCAGACAGAGAACGCGTATGAGAGGTGTGCAAGAACGGAATTTAATCGCCAGTATTGACATTGGAACATCGAAAATTGTTGCAATGATTGGTGAAGTAGTGAATGGCGAAGCGCATATCGTTGGTTTTGGCTCCCATCCTTCCAAAGGGCTTAAACGTGGCGTCGTAGTGAATATTGAAGCAACGGTTCATGCTATTGAAAAAGCGGTTAAGGATGCAGAGTTAATGGCAGGTTATCCTATCCGCTCCGCGTATGCTGGCATTGCTGGCAGTCATATTCGTAGTCTTAACTCTCATGGCATTGTTGCGATTCGCGACCGTGAAGTTACCCATGCGGATGTTGATCGTGTTGTTGATGCAGCACGAGCTGTTGCTATTCCTGCAGATCAAAAAATATTGCATATCTTACCACAAGAGTTTGTTGTCGATAATCAAGAAGAGATTTTAGAGCCGGTCGGAATGGCTGGCGTTCGTCTTGAGGCAAAAGTTCATATTATTACTGGTGCGGTGAGTGCTGCGCAAAATATTATTAAATGTGTGCGCCGCTGTGGCCTCGAAGTTAACGATGTTGTCTTAGAGCCATTAGCATCAAGTTATGCGGTTTTAACAGAAGATGAAAAAGATTTGGGCGTTGGCTTAATTGACATTGGTGGTGGGACCACTGACTTTGCTATTTTTACCGGTAATGCTGTGCAACACAGTGTCGTGATTCCAATTGCAGGCAACCAAGTCACCAACGATATTGCAGTGGCTTTAAGAACACCGGCCAAGCATGCCGAAGCGATTAAAATGGCACATAGTTGCGCGATGGTTGAGTTGGCTAGTAGTGAGGAAATTTTTGAAATTCCTGCGGTTGGTAGGCAGAGTATCCGCAAAATTTCACGCCAAACATTAGCAGAAGTA
Organism: Gammaproteobacteria bacterium; assembly: GCA_028282395.1. The sequence goes on along the minus strand of JANQHY010000126.1, from coordinate 8,464 downwards.
TGTGAGCCGCGTTATGAAGAGCTATTTCGTTTAATTAAAGCTGAAATTGATCATAGTGGGTTTAGAGAGAGTATGCCCGCAGGTATTGTATTAACTGGCGGCGGTTCTAAAATTGTTGGTGCCGCAGAGCTAGCTGAGAAGGTATTCCAGCTGCCAGTACGTATTGGCGTGCCCGAGCATGTGACTGGACTGATTGATATCGTCAGAAATCCCTGTTATGCCACAGGCGTTGGACTATTATTATATGGTCATGAACAGCAGCAGCAAGATGGGGCAGCGCTACCACTTTTAGCAGCTAAGCGCAGTAACAGTTTTAAAGGGCTATTTGAGCGGATGCGTTCATGGTTCAAGGTTTTTTAATAGCGAGTAATGTGAGGATAGGAAAATGGCACAATTTGAGTTTGTTGATGACTATACACAAAATGCAGTAATTAAAGTTATGGGTATTGGCGGTGGCGGCTGTAATGCAGCGCAGCACATGCTTGAGCAGGGCATTCAAGGGGCTGAAATTATCTGTATTAATACTGATGAGCAGGCATTGAAAAGCTGTTCGACTGCCCGGACATTAGCTATTGGTAGTGAATTAACCCGTGGATTAGGGGCTGGAGCAGATCCACGTATTGGTCGTCAGGCAGCAGAAGAGGATCGCGATAAGATTCGTGAAACGTTAGCAGGTGCTGATATGGTATTCATTACTGCCGGCATGGGTGGTGGAACCGGTAGTGGTGCTGCACCGTTGGTTGCTGAAGTAGCAAAAGAGTTAGGAATTCTGAGCGTGGCTGTGGTAACGCGTCCCTTCTCGTTTGAAGGTAAAGTTCGAGCACGCTTGGCAGAAGAGGCAATCCACGCTCTAGGTCAGCATGTTGATTCATTAATTACTATTCCAAACAACAAGTTACTCTCTGTTTTTGGCAAACAGATTTCACTTCTTGATGCATTTAAAGCAGCAAATAATGTGCTCTATGGTGCAGTACAGGGAATTGCTGAGTTGATTACGCGTCCAGGCTTGATTAATGTCGACTTTGCTGATGTACGTACTGTGATGTCAGAGATGGGGATGGCAATGATGGGAACGGGAACAGCTGGCGGTGATAATCGCGCGCAGGTAGCTGCTGAAACAGCAATCTCAAGCCCACTACTAGAAGATATTGATCTGACTGGCGCTAAAGGGGTATTGGTTAACATTACTGCAGGTCTAAATATGTCGATTGGCGAGTTTGAAGCCGTGGGTGAGGTGATTAAGGGCTTTATTTCTGATAATGCGACTGTAGTAGTCGGAACCGTAATTGACTCTGAATTGAAGGATGACATGCGTGTAACCGTTGTGGTAACAGGCCTAGTCCAGTCGTTGCAGGGGCAGAAGTTAGAGAAAATTAAGCCTGCCGGCGCTATCGACTATAAAACATTGGAGAAGCCGACCGTCATGCGTCAGCAATCAATGTCTAGTGTTGATAGCAGCGCAGAAATCGCGCCAGCTGTAACGGTTGAAGAGTCGGTAGAAGTAGAAATAGAGGATGATGGTGGTTCAACCACCTCTGGGAGTGGTAGCGCTAGCGCATCATCTGCACATCATACTAGTAGTGGAACATCAGCAACAACAAGTACAGCCTCGCCAGTACAGAAGCAGGATATGGACTATCTTGAGATACCCGCATTCCTGCGTAAAAGTGAGGAGCAGGTCTAAATTATTGGGCAAGAAGGGAAGCAAATGCCATGATTAATAAAAAAAGGTGTATTTTATTAGGATTTTGTCTATACTCTCGTTCAGGAGAGCATAATATTGGCAGGATAATTGAGCTAAGCGGATTAAATATAGTGATAACAAGGGGAATGCACCTCCTTGATAATTATCACTATAATATAGAAAACATAGGTTTATTATCGTAGAGTATTGACTATGGTTAAACAGCGTACATTAGGAAAAGTGATCAAGGCAACAGGCATCACTATGCACGGAGGTGAACGTGCTGAGCTGACTCTGTGTCCAGCACCAGCAAATAGTGGCATTATTTTTGAGCGTGTTGATCTTGATTCAACAGTTGAAATTCCCGCTAAAGCGGCATTTGTCGGCGATACGGTACTCAATACTACACTGGTGAAAGATAATGTTTGTATATCAACAGTTGAACATTTAATGTCAGCGTTTGCTGGGTTGGGGATTGACAATGCTCGAGTTCAGGTCAACACTCGTGAACTACCTATTATGGATGGCAGTGCTAGCCCATTTGTTTTCCTTATTCAATCTGCTGGGATTGTTGAACAAGCAGCAGAGAAACGTTTTATTCGTATAAAGAAACCGATTTCAGTTACCGAGTCAGGCAAATCAATCAGTTTAGAGCCCTATAATGGTTTTAAAGTAATATTTACACTTGATTATGATCACCCCTATTTTCAAGGGCGGCCGCAGGAAGTAGAAGTAGACTTCTCCAAAGCTTCTTTTATTGATGATATCAGTCGAGCACGCACATTTGGTTTTATGGCTGACTATGAGCAGTTACAGGCGCTAAATTTAGCTAAAGGGGCAAGTTTAGACAACGCTATTGTCATTGGTGACTATCGCATTGCCAATGAAGGGGGATTACGCTACGAAAATGAATTTGCGCGCCATAAGGTTCTTGATGCAATTGGTGATATTTATCTGCTAGGGCATCAACTGATTGGCTGTCTGAAAGGGTATAAATCAGGTCATGCATTGAATAGTCAACTCAGGCAGAAACTGCTCGAAACGACCGATGCATGGGAGTATGTTAGCTATCCTGATGCAGCAGCATTGCCAATTAGATTTGTTAAACCAGCACTGGCGACTATATAAACAAGAGAGAGTGAGGTATTGGCTCAAAAAAGGATTTTATTATAGTTAATGTAGGGGCTTCCATCAATTTTTAATTTTTAGTGTAGAGTGAGAATTCTTTCTACTCTTTCACGATCATATAAAAGTAGGTAGAAGCGGTAGTTTTGATTGAAAAAAATAAGGTAATGAATAATGGCAAAAATGAGGACAATACAAGAGGACTTTTTCAATAGGCTATGTAACAATCGGATCAGCATAGCTATTTATCTGAAAAATGGTGTGCGACTGACAGGATATATTGATCGTTTTGATCAATACACCATTATCTTGAAAGCCAATAATAATGATCGTGAAGATCTGCACCAACTGGTCTACAAACATGCAATTGCAACCGTGGTGCCTTTTTTTGATAACAATAATAGAGATCGCGATAATAATAGAGAACGTTAATCTTTTGTGCTACGAATCTCCTTGAAGAGGGAGTTAATAATACATTGTTTGTGTAATGTTGCTATTGTAGTGTGTTGTTGTTCCAATTGATTTGTGATGCCACCATCATGCTATGATACTGTTGGCGAATTCCCTCTATCTAACTTATGCAGTCAGTGGAAGCCAATGCACCAAAGTTTGACCGTCTTGTCATAGCTAATGAGGTATTATTAAACCATGCAGCTAATCGAGAAAAATTGAGTGCGACAGCGCCGGCAATTTCTTGTAGATGCGTCTTTTTTAAATTTTTATAGCGACTTCTTCTCAACCCTATTCTTGTTGCCTGCGACGTAGTCCCTTCAATTTGGAAATGAAGCTTTGGCAATTGATTGCGTTTCTGAAGGAATAAATTGATGATTATTTCATAATTTAAGTGACATAACAATTTACCTCTAAAAGAGTTATAAAGGGATAATATATAAAGCATTAAGAGAGTCAGTTAGTTTCCCTGATTTCTATTTGCACGCCCATGTAATTTTTTCAATTAAATTATTTTAACAATGGCAACTATTCGATAGAATTTATTTGAGATGGTTGATTTTGGTAAGCATTCAATTCATTATCCCCATCGTCATTTATCATGGTACTGTCTGCAATCTTTTCATGTGTTTGCTGAGTAGAGAAAGTCAAGATAGGACTATTCATAAGCGGTTTCTTGTTGTCATTGTCAATGATTATTTTATCTTCCGATGTTGCTAATGACTGAAGAATGGATGAGAATGATATAAGCAAGTGCTTTGGCGCATCATTCAATGTTTTATCAGCATCAATGCCTAGCGCAAGAAGAATTTTCTTGACTGCTTTTTCCGTATCATTATTCTTGTTTTTTTGCTGCAACAATGGAAGTAGTAGTGATACGATCTTCTGTTTGGTTTCGGAATTTTTTTGCGCCAGCGCAACCAGCGCAAAGCGGGCATGGCTCCTTACAACATTCTCTTTATCTTCTAATGCCTGAACCAATCCTTCAAGCACCGGCTCGCTTACCACACCCAACTTGCCAAGGATTTCAGCCGCATTTGTTCTCGCATTCCTATTACCTGTTTTCAGCAGAACATCCAGCAATAACTCAACCACACGCATTTTTACTGTTTCATCCTTTTCTGAAAGGGCAACGAGTGCTCGGTCGGCTGCACCTTCCACATAGTACACGTCACTCCCCAAAGCTTGTGTTAACCCGGCCAGTGCCAAATCACTCGTTACGCCTAAAGACTTAAGCAGGTTAGCCGCCCATTCTTTCGATAAAGAATTATAATCATTATTTACCAGAACGGTGATTATCCTTGCCGCCACAATCTGCTTTGTTTCCTCATCCTTTGCTGTCAGAGCAGCAAGCGCACGTTCCGCATCTCTTCGCGGATAAAAATTTTTATTTTCTTTTAATGCTTGCACCAACGTATCCAGCACTGGATCACTTGCCACACCTAAATACCCAAGCGTTATAGCCGCCCAATCTTTTGCGATCTTGTTGTTACTTGTCAGAACAGGGGTAACTTGTTGCATCACACGCTGTCTTATTTTATCGTCTTTTTTTGCCAGAGCGACCAAGGCATCACTAGCCGCTAATCGCACATAATAATCTTTATCTCCTAACGCCCGAACCAATCCGTCTAGTACCGGATCGCTTGCCACGCCCAAATCCTTAATGGTTTTAACCGCTTCTTGTCTCATATCGGCATCAACGGCTGTTAGAACAGGGATTACCCGTTTCACCACACGCTGTTTGTTTGTCTCATCCTTTTCTACCAGAGCAACCAGTGCATCGTGGGCCTCGTATCTCATAATACTCACTTTACTTTCTAATGCCTTAATCAATTCATCCAACACGGGATCCGTTGCAATGCCCAACTCACCAAAAGTCTGGGCAGCTTTCCTCTTTGCATCAGCACTGCCGGTTCTCAGAATATTAAGCAATAGCTCAACTATGCGTGCTTTCACATTGTCATCCTTTTGTGCCAGAGCAACCAGTGTATTATGGGCTCGGAATCTCACATGATGCTCTTTATCTCCTAATGCTTGAGCCAGACTATCTAGCACGGGATCCGTTGCAATGCCCAACTCACCAAAAGTCTGGGCAGCTTTCTTCTTTGTATCAGTACTGCCACTTTTAAGGTCATTAAGCAATAACGTAATGGTCGTATGTTGGATCAACTGCTCCAATGCCTTCTGCAGATTCGTGAGTGCTTTCAAGCAAGGATCATTATTCCCCTGAATCGTCCACTCTGTCGAGAGCTTCTTATTTCTATCGGACTCTTTATAACTTTTCCAAATCGAACTATAGCTGCGCTTTGCCTTGAGTTTTCCAAGACCTATATATATCCCCACCTGCTGTTTCATCAGTTCTGGTGAGTCAATGTCTGCTAATTTCTCAGCAAAGTCTCTTGCCCGGTTAGGCTTGGCGCAGTTTGCTAGCTCATTAAGAAAGTGCCCTGCCTGCTTAATTAAATCTTCTGCTTGTGCATCGTTAGGATACAGATTCTCATTGAAAGAAATTTGTAGACTTTGCATTATTTTTTCCTCATAAATAAAGTACCGACTTAATCCGAACCGAATGAATAAGTCGTTGTGTAGGTTGTTCAAGCTAGCACAAATTGTAGGTAGCAATAAATCCACTAACTAGTCGATACACTATTAAAAGAACGTAAGATAGTATATATAGCTATTATGGAAACTATGTCTTGCTAGAGGCTAGGCTTAGGAATGATCCGATGCCCGTAACTGCGTAAATAATACGAAAGGAGAATTCGCCAACAGTATCTGCTATTTTTACTTTCATAATGGTATTTAAAGCCTATCGAGGTTTTTCTTAGTGAGTTTGCTGTTTGTTGCATCACCCGTATTGATGGTTGTTTTTGCTTCAATCAACATAACATGAACTTCCTCTTTTGCAATGGGTAAATGCTCAACTCCTCTAGGAATGACAACAAACTCACCTTCGTTGAGCTCAATATCCTGATCTCTTAATTTTATTAGGAGTTTTCCTTTAATAATAAAAAACAGCTCATCTTCATTATCATGTGTATGCCAGACAAACTCTCCTTTAAATTTTGCGAGTTTAATGTATGAATCATTTAAATCACCAACTATTTTTGGTGACCAGTAGTCGTTAAAAAGTGCTAATTTTTTGCTAATAGTAATTTTTTCCATATTGGTTTCCATATATTAATACCTATTAAAATATAATATAATTAAGGTTGCCAATAATAAACTAGCCGATAGTCAAAAGTAGCGTTTAATAAGAGTTTATCCATAATAATATGGGGTCAACTACTATTCCTCTGCTGTTGTTGGTGTGATGGGTGGTGTGGCAATACCATAGTGCCAAGCGAGATGCAGTAGTTCAATGTCATTTCTAATACCGAGTTTATCGAATATTCGATAGCGATAGGTATTAATTGTTTTGCTACTTAACTGTAGGTTTTGAGCAATTTGTTGAGCTTTTTGGCGTTTCACTACGATATAATGCATCACCTGCTGTTCTTGGCGTGACAAAATATTAAAAGGGTTGTTACTTCCACGTAATGCTAATGGTGATAGCGCCAGTTGTTGCGTGACCGTTGGAGTAATATAGCGCTCACCAGCCATGACACTTTCAATAGCAGTCGTAATTTCCTGCATTGAACAAGATTTTGTTAGATAACCTCTAGCACCTGCTTGGATAAGTTGAATAAGTAGTGGTTCAGTATGGTGGGCAGTCAGCCCAATAATACGGCTCTGTGGCTGGTTGGCTAAAATAGCGCGCGTGGTAGACAACCCATCTTTTCCCTCCATCTTGATATCCATTAAAATAATATCTGGCGTTAGTTGTTGCGCCAGGAGCATGCCGTCTTCACCATTTGTTGCTTCACCAATAACCTCAATAGATGTATTGTCTGCCAGCATTATTTTCATACCAGCGGTGGTAATTTGATGGTCATCGATAATCAGTACAGTTGTTGGCGATTTCATAGAGAGTCCTCCTGCCCGGGTGGAATATACGGTAGATCAATAAGATGGTGTTTAGCGGCAAGGTAAGCTAGTGCGGTCGTATTTTCAAGTTTAAGCCGTTTTAACAGACGATAGCGATAGCAATTAATAGTAGATGGTGACAGATAGACTATTTTAGCGATCTCTTCTGTTGAACCGCCATTCGCTAGATGGTAAGCGATCTCCAATTCACGGTCGGAGAGGCTACTAAAAGGGTGATTAGCGGGATCTTTATCGAGATGATCTAACATCACTTGAGACGCAATTTTCGGCGACAGATACTGTTTACCTGCGGTCACTGCATGAATAGCGCTAATCAGCTCTTCAGGAGAGTGGTGTTGCGTTAAATAGCCAGCGGCACCCGCTTTAAGCAGGCGTGACGGGAATACAGTCTCATGCTGTGCTGCCAGGATAAGTAGTCGAGTAGTTGGTACAATCCGTATAATCTGCTGTAGACGTTGAAACCACTTGATGTAGGTGCAGTCGTTGAGCAATATTGTGACATCGGGTTGTAGTGTTTCTAGTTGACGGATGGCGCTTTGATCAGTACTGATCGCTGCGATTACTGTCATCTCAGGCGGATTATGTAAAAGTGTTTTTACAGATTGCCGCAGTAGAGTTTGGTGGCTAATAATTGCAATTTTTGTCATGGTAGTATTTGTAATAGTTGTTATTGATTAATTAATTTTCTACTAGTTTAGCATTAATAATCTCAATAATTTGTAATACATTTTCAATTCTTTAAGAAAATATAACAGGAGTATTGTTTTTAATCATGTTTTTAAACACTTTTACTTAAGTATTACTGCTTAAAATCCGTTTTTATTTGTAGAGATAGATGCAAATAGGCAGAAAAAATTAAGCGTGTTGATGTAATGGCTGCCATCAATGTTATTGAGAGGGCATTAGTTAATGCATAATCATTTATAGATAGATGAATAAATGTTTTGCGGTATGAAAAAATTAGAGCGGCTAATGATCATGCTGAAATTGGAGCCGACGAGAGGACTCGAACCTCCAACCAATAGATTACAAATCTACTGCTCTACCGATTGAGCTACGTCGGCCTGTCCAATAGAACGGGCAAATAATAGCGACTTTGGCCAGTGAAAGCAAGCAGATTAACGAATAAATTATTGCTTGGCGCTGTTTGCTTCTATTGCTCGGCTCTCAGCAATGCTGCGCATAGTAATCGGCATTGCTGCCTGTTTCTCTTGCATT
>JANQHY010000105.1 GCA_028282395.1 Gammaproteobacteria bacterium | reverse complement strand
CATCCAATGCTTCAAATAACTTCGGTAAGCTTTCTTCGTTAAAATAAACAGGAATGATCAGGGACAGTGTTTTCATAAGATTCTTAAGTAGGTGTCTTGACACATGGTGTGAGCATCAAAGCTTTGCTTGTGATTAATTAGACCAGAATTAATATGGTAAGGAAAGGCATCACTATAGGACAAACCTAAGTCAAAATAATGGTGCTTAGCATTGCGTGTGTATAATCATTTAGTCGATATAGCGTGGGAGAAAAGCTCATTACTACAAGTACCTGGCCAACCGAAGTGCGCCTGTCTTCACTTCATCACTTTTCGCTTTAACAATAGCTTGGCAGTTAAGTGATTCTTGTACCAGAGTGCCGGCACCAATAATTGAATCACTACCGACAGTCAGGTTGTTAGACAATGTTGCATTAACACCAATGAATGTGCGTTCGCCTATAGAGCAAAACCCGCTAATAACAACATGCGATGCAATAAAGCAATGCGATTGAATTTGGCTATGATGTCCAATATGGTTACCACTCCATAAAATGACATTATCACCAACAGTACAAAAAGCTTGTATTACGTTGCCTTCAAAAATAAAGCAATGCTCGCCCACTTTCACGTTATGCCAAAGAAAAGCGCGGGAGCTAATATAACTGGCAGGTTGGTAGCCTTTCTGCTTGGCTGTTTCATAAAGCCTTTGGCGTAGCCCATTGAGCTGTGTGTAGACTAATGCCGCGAAAAAATAATGCTCTTGAGGTGAGTAATGCTCTTCTAGTGATTCAAATGCAATAACAGGTAAACCAAATAGACAATCTTTTTTCAGATAAGCTTGCTCTACAGCAAATGCAACCACTTGATACTCTGAGTCATGGGTAAAATATTCATAAGCAATCTGTGCAAAAGCGCTATCACCAATAATAATGAGAGGTTTCTTCATTAGATGCTCCTGGCTAAGGCTTGTATATTAATATATCTTCACGACGGTTGGCCATGGGGCACTGTGGTGATTGGGGTAGTACATAGGCATCACAACCCAGTGATCGTGTTTGCTGCAATATGGTGATGATGGTTTTGTCATTAATTTTGCCAGGCTGATTAGGATTTTGCATTTCCGGTAAGCTATTGGGATCTTGAGTAAAGGTGCGGTGAAATTCAATGCCTTGCTTACTATTGAAAAACCGATTGCGTTTATCGATATTGGGAATGTCACCGATTAGCAGTAACCCTTGATTATTAAGCAACGTTAAAGCGCAAGAGATGAACTGTTCTATCTTGGCCTCTAGAATAATGTATTGCAGAACGCTATAACAAAGGATAACGTCAACTTTTTGCTGGTATTGTGATGTTAACGCTGTGCTCTCTTGCGGAAATTGTCCTGGAAACTTTTCAATTAACCCGTTATCTGGCAATTTTGCTAGCATTTCCGGTGAATCCATGAGCAGTACTTTGTGCTTTTGTTGCTGACAATATTGGATAAACTCATGTGCCAGAGCAGAGCAGCCAGGACCAATATCCAGTACCGTTTTTTGCTGCGCCTGCAGTGTGGGTAGTTTCTGATAGATATCTGCTAAGATAGCCGGCCCATAACCTTCACGATAACGATCAGGAAACCCGACTTGTTCGTGGTGACTTAATTGATTATCACAAGCTAGTTTGCGAAAGCCTTCATAGTCAAGGCTGTCAAAAATTTTTTGTAGCTTTTCGTTATTCTGCATCAGTACAGCTTGAATAATTAGCTAATCTTATTAATGTAATCGATTTTATAGTATTGCGATATATTGACTACAAAAAACCACTACAGTTTAGAGGTTGTACCCTTGTTAAGTTGCTTGATTTTGAAAAATTATCATTTATACGTTTAAGTACATATGATAGTGCATGATTACTATAAGATAAGTAAATGAGAATTAAAGTCATAATAGCTGTCGCCTTAAGTTGTCAGTGTTACTACAGCAGTATTTGCAGTGACAGGTCCTTATTTAGAAGCGGGTGGGGGTTATGTTAACCAAACCGGGTTACCCAATAACTTTTCAACTGTTAATGGGGTTAATCCCAGCTTTTATAGTGGCGCCTCTTATGACATTAAGCACCTTGGTGGTAATGTTATCTTCGGTTATAACTATGACATTACATCATGGTTTGGCTTAGGGGCAGAGATTGGTTGGACTTATTATGGTGAAAACACATTAAATTATAAAGATACCGCCTATGGTGATCTTCTTGTGTTTTCACCTGTACAAAGTGAGGCCACTGCTTGGGATATCGCATTAGTGGGCACCTGGCATGTGAGCAATGCTTTTGATTTATTTGCCAAGGTTGGTTATGCCAATGTGAATTACTCTTTTGACTATGACGCCTCTGACGGTAACTTTAGCGCTTTTCAACAAAGTGGTGAAAGCTTCTCACACAACAATTTCAGGCCGTTATTAGGATTAGGTATAGGATACAACATTACTAACAGCTTACAGGTCAATTTGACGTATAGTCATATCTTTGGTGATGACATGGCTTACTTTGATCCATTTACTTCTGATCAGTTTGATGAAGCAATGAAGACAAATAACAGTGTGCCATGTTTGGATGGGGTTATGATTAATTTGAAGTATACCTTTGGCAAATCATTGTTTAATAAGACCGATAGTGTGGGCCAAGCATCATATACAGGAGCGATGGCAAATTATACCGGTTTCTATATCTCAGGTGAGGCAGGCTGGACGATGCGTACAGGGCTGTTTGATTATGGTGAACTTGCACGAAGTTTTCAAGCTCTTGGTTATACGCTTTCAAAAGCACAATCCGATAGGGACAAACTCGGTGGGCGGTTATCTATTGGTTATAACTATGATATTACACCCCGTTATGGCTTGGGTGCTGAATTGGGTTGGGGGTACTACGGACAAGACAATAGCACCTTTAAGTTTGGTATTGCCAATATCCCGATATCAATAGTTTCGCAGAATCATGAATCTAAATATTATGTTTGGGACCTTGCTGCTATAGGTACTTGGCATATTTCACCACAGTTTGACTTCTTCATCAAAGGCGGTGGAGCCAATGTGATAAGTGATAATACTAGTGTTAGCTTTGATGCAACTGGCCAGGCAAATTTGCGCCAAGAATATTTTGCTAATCGTTGGGAACCATTACTGGGATTTGGTCTGGGGTACAATGTATCCAGAGACTTGGAGGTTACAGTAGTCTATACCCATATATTTGGTGATGATATAGCTGGAGAAAAATCGGGTAACATATATCAGCAGTCAGACCTTAACCAGGTACCAACTATTGAGTCAGCCTTTATTGGTATTAGGTACCGGCTCTAATTTTTAGAGCCAATTTATAACCTATTGAAACTTGCGTATTCTTACAGCCTTAGTTATAAGAAAATATTACTTTTGCTGTAAAGGTTTTGTGTTGCAGTTTAATGATTGTTGGGTTATCTTTTGGCTACTAGTTGACTGTTGTAATCCTTAATTCATGAAAAACCTTTTCACAAAACATCCGCATAGCATAGGTGAAACATATATTCAGCATCTGATTGAAGCACTCAAATGTGGCTTCCTGATGGTGGGTGCTGGTCTGTGCTGCATTATTCATGCTTTCTTTCCCTTTGTTTTTATATCGACGGCTAGCAAAAGTATACGGTTTTTGGTTGAACGTTTTAATTTTCGTTTTTCTAGAGATGCAATTGACTAAATCTAAAGGCAGCTACTAGTGTTTAATAATAAATCGATTTTAATTACCGGCGGTACAGGTAGCTTTGGCCATCAGTATACCCGAATGCTCTTAGAGCATTACCAGCCTAAGAAAATCATCATTTACTCACGTGATGAATTTAAGCAGTTTCAAATGGCACAGAACTTTGATCAAGATTGCATGCGTTACTTTATTGGTGATGTGCGCGACCGTGATCGTTTGAAAATGGCGATGGAAGGTGTGGATTACGTGATTCATGCTGCTGCGCTTAAGCATGTGCCAGCGGCTGAGTACAACCCGATGGAGTGTATTAAAACCAATATTCATGGTGCTGAAAACGTGATTCATTCAGCGTTAGATACCGGTGTGGATAAAGTTATTGCCCTGTCGACAGATAAGGCAGCTAACCCCATTAATCTGTATGGTGCTACTAAACTGGCTTCTGATAAATTATTTGTGGCAGCTAATAATATGGGGGGTGAGAAACGCACCCGATTTGCGGTGGTACGATATGGTAACGTCGTCGGATCACGCGGTTCTGTGGTGCCATTTTTCAAGAAGCTGATTGCTGAAGGTGTTAAAGAGTTGCCTATTACCGATGAGCGTATGACGCGCTTTTGGATTACGCTTGAGCAGGGTGTGCAGTTTGTATTGAAGAATTTTGACCGTATGCGTGGGGGTGAGATCTTCGTGCCTAAGATCCCTTCAATGAAAATTATTGATTTGGCTAAAGCCATGGCAGCGGATTTGCCGATTAAAATCATTGGTATTCGCCCAGGTGAAAAACTTCACGAGACCATGTGTCCGGCTGACGACAGTCATCTGACATTAGAGTTTGATGATCACTTTGTGATTCAGCCGACTATCCAATTTTCTCATAAAACTATATTCACCGAAAATAAATTAGGAGAGTGTGGCAGGCCGGTAGAAATTGGTTTTGAATATAATTCTGGAACTAACGATCAATGGTTAGCTGCTAAGGCCATGATTGACATGATTAAGAGGTGTTAAATGGAGTTTATTCATTATGGGCATCAGTCTATAAGTGATGCCGATATTGAGGCAGTTAATGAAGTACTGCGCTCAGATTTTTTGACTACGGGTCCAACTGTTGCCAAATTTGAACAAGCTGTGGTGTCTTATACTGGTGCTCAGTTTGGCGTGGCTATGAGCAATGCCACGGCTGCTTTGCATGTGGCATGCATGGCATTAGATGTCGGTCCTGGTGATTGGGTCTGGACTTCGCCCAACACGTTTTTAGCCTCGGCTAACTGTGCATTGTATTGTGGTGCACAAATCGATTTTGTCGACATTGATCCGGATACTTGGAATATGAGTGTTGCGCAGTTGCAGGAAAAACTTCAGCAAGCAGAAAGACAAGGCAGGCTACCTAAGGTAGTCATTCCGGTACACTTTTCTGGTGAACCTTGTAATATGCGTGCGATTAAAAAACTGGCAGATCAGTATGGCTTTAAGGTGATTGAAGATGCCAGTCATGCCATTGGTGGTAGCTATTTGAATAAGCCAATCGGGGCTTGTGAGTTTTCGCACATCACTATCTTCAGCTTTCATCCAGTGAAAATCATCACCACCGGTGAGGGCGGTATGGCGATGACTAATGATGCTAAGTTGGATCATAAAATGCGGTTGTTACGTTGCCACGGTATGACGCGCGATGAGGCTAATATGGATGGCAAAAAAAAAGGCGGTTGGTATTATGAGCAAGTTGCTCTGGGGTATAATTATCGTATTACTGACTTTCAATGTGCGTTAGGCGTTTCACAAATGCAGCGTTTAGACTCATTTGTGTCTAAACGACACCAGATCGCTAAACAATACAATCATGATTTGGCTGATCTGCCGATCCAGCTATCGCATTTTGCTAAAGAGGCTTACTCCGGGTTGCATCTCTACGTGATTTTAGTTGATGCTGCAGAACGTAAAAGAATGTTTGATGGCCTGCGTGCGGCTAATATTGGGGTTAATGTGCATTACCCGCCGGTGCATTTGCAGCCGTATTATCGTAAGCAGTTTGGTTTTAAAACGGGTGATTTTCCTGTTGCAGAAGCTTATTATCAACGCGCAATTTCGCTACCGATGTTCCCTGACCTGACATCGGCGCAGCAGGGTTATATCGTTGAGAAACTTAAAGAGGAATTGTTATGAAGCGCGAAGTATCGTTTGGTTTACAAAAAGTAGGTGATGAGTATCCATGCTTTATCACCCTGGAGGCAGGCCCAACTCATGATGGTATCGAAACAGCGAAGACATTAGTTAAGCATGCTGCTGAAGCTGGCGCTAATGCTGTTAAGTTTCAAATTTTTGATCCTGATCGTTTGGTCGCAGATAAGAAACAATTGTTTGAATACGATGTTTTGGTTGATAAAGAAACTGGTGCTAGGGAGACAGTTTTTGAGCCACTTTATGATATTTTATGTCGGCGTTGTTTAAGTGAATCGGAATGGATTGACTTAAAATGCTACTCAAATTCTTTTGGGTTGGCATTTTTTGCAACGGTTGGTTTTGAGGAAGATATTAAATTTTTAGAGCAATTGGGGTGTGACTCCATAAAAATCGCTTCTGCAGATGTGAATCACTTTCCGTTAATTCGTAAGGCTGCGAGGACAGGTATGTGTTTGCAGCTTGATACGGGTAATGCCAGTTTGGGAGAAATTGAGCAAGCTATTGATGTGATTACTGCAGAGGGTAATGAAAATATTATTATTCATCAGTGTCCTTCAGGTTACCCTGCACGTGTGCAGAGTATTAATTTGAATCTAATCAAGACGATGCGTCAGATGTTCTCTTACCCAGTGGCCTTTTCAGATCATACACCTGGTTGGGATATGGATATTGCAGCTGTTACGATGGGAGCTAACTTGGTGGAGAAAACGATCTCTCTTGATAGGGCCACACGTAGTGTTGAGCACATCATGTCAATTGAACCTCATGAGGTGAAACAGTTTGTACAGGCAATTCGTGATGTAGAGATTGCCATGGGTTCTAATAGACGTATTATGCATCCTGCTGAGATTGAAAAACGCGACAGGATTCGTCGCAGTACATTCTTGCTTGAAGATGTTAAAGCTGGGCAAAAGTTGTCAGATGTGAAAGTTGAATTCCGTCGCCCAGGGGATGGTATTCAGCCTGATCGTTATGAAGAGATTAAGCAAAGTGCCGTATTTAATCATGACTTGGCCATAGGGCATAAGCTAACTTCGAGAGATTTAGGGTAGATTTGTGGTCATTGGTTATATCCAAGCCCGTATGTCCTCATCACGTTTGCCAGGCAAAGTGATGATGGATCTATGTGGTAAACCGGTGATCCAACATGTTTTTGACCGACTGTGTCATGCCTCAGAAATTGATGAAGTTTATGTGGCCACGAGTATCGACTTGTCTGATGATTTTGTTGTGGCATATTGTCGGGCACATCAAATCCCTTTTTTTCGTGGCGCGTTAGAGCGCCTTTTGGATCGGTTTTTGGCATTTTATTCCCAATATAAGCCTGACCATATAGTGCGTATTACAGCTGATTGCCCACTTGTTGATCCCAAGCTTGTTGATCATGTGGTTCGCGAGCATCTTCGATCAAAAGCAGATTACACATCCAATATTTTCCCAGGACGCACTTATCCAAAAGGTCTCGATGTTGAAGTAGTTTCAGCAAATGCGTGTGACAAAATGCTTGTGGCGAGTCCTGTTGCGCATGATTTCGCTACAAGAGGTCTTAGTTTTATCAGGAGCCATCCTGAGAATTTTACCATTCATTCGGTAACAGCGCCGAGTGATTTCTCAGATCTTCGTGTCACGCTGGATTATGAAGAAGATTATCGGGTTATTGAGAGTCTTTATGATCGTTTATACTCTGTAAACCCTTGTTTTGGTTTTAATGAACTGATTAGTAATAGTCAAACTCTAAGGAAGTAAATAATGAGCGAGAAAATGTATAATGAGCAAGAGCAATTTTGGGAAGGGCAATTTGGTGATGACTATATAGAACGGAACTGTGATGAACAGATAATAGCCTCTAATGCTGTGTTATTTGCAAAGATACTCTCACGTATTGGGATGGATATCTCTAGTATTTTGGAGCTCGGATGTAATATTGGAAATAATTTAGTTGGTATTTCAAAAATTATGCCAAATGTGAGTCTTCATGGGGTTGAGATAAATGCTAAAGCCTTAGCTCATCTGGAAGGCTTGAATTTATGTAAAACATACCATTCATCAATAAAAGCCTTTAGTTCAGGTCACCTGTTTGACTTGGTTTTTACTAAAGGTGTTTTGATTCATATTCCACCTGTGGATTTGCCAGAGGTTTATAAAAAGATGTATGAGCTTTCAAGCAAATATATTTTGATGATTGAGTATTATAATCAAAGGCAATTAGAAATAAATTATAGAGGACATACTGAGCGACTCTGGAAAAGAGACTTTGCCGGAGAAATGATGGATCTATATCCAAATTTAACTTTGGTAGACTATGGCTTTGAGTACCATCGTGATAAATGTTTTCCCCAGAATGATGATATGACGTGGTTCTTGCTGCGTAAATGATATTCTGTTTTCGATCAGATGCATCTACTATGATAGGTAGCGGTCATGTAGTGCGCTGCTTAACACTCGCTTGTGCGCTAAGAGATACAGGGCATGAAGTGATATTTGTGTGTCGTGACTTACCGGATAGTTTGATTGAAAAAATTATTAACCAGGGTTTTGTCTGTAAAGTGCTAGAGTTTGATTCGGGCTCGTATGATCCGTCTCACTATTCAGATGAGTATGCTTACTGGTTAGCGGTATCACAAGAGCAAGATGCTCTGCAAACCATCGAAGCAGTTAGTTATTGTGATTGGTTGATTGTAGATCACTATAGCCTTGATATTGCGTGGGAATCCCAGGTAAGGAATGTGGCAGAGCGGATTATGGTGATCGATGATTTGGCTAACCGAAAACATGATTGTGATGTGCTGCTAGATCAAAATTATTATCGTCATGGTATGTCGCGGTATGCTGGTTTATTGCCTGAGCATTGCATGCAACTTCTTGGTCCAAAATATGCGTTGATAAGGCCTGAGTTTGTTGAGGCTCGTGAGCAGCGTCGTCTATGGGGTAAGTTTGACAAGTATCGTGTTGAGCGAATTATTATTTTTATGGGTGGTGCTGACAAGCTGAATGTTACTAGCAAGGTGCTTCAAGCATTTCCAGCGAAGCATGACTGGAATGGTCATGTGGATGTAGTCGCTGGTGCAATAAACCCGTATCGAAAGGAGGTTGAGTCACTTTGCCAGGATGATGAGCGTTTTCACTTTTATTGTGCTCCCAGTTATTATGTGGAACTTATGGCTCAGGCTGATTTGGCCATTGCAGCAGGTGGTTCAAGTATTTGGGAGCGGTGCTGTATCGGATTGCCTGGTTTGTGTATTGCGGTAGCTGATAATCAAAAGGAGCTTTTGTTAGAGGTTAGCAAACAGGGGGGGCAGTCTATCCTGATGACTGACCCTAGATACGATGGTTTGAAACGTGCGCTTTGTCATGCTATTAAAGATGAGATGGCTTTAAAAATGCAGATTGAAAAAGGTCTTGCCCTGGTTGATGGTAATGGTGTATTAAAAAGGGTAATCACATGTCTGAATTAATGATTAATATTGTTACGTCAGGGCAGAGTTGGTTTGCCCCCTATGCTAAACGATTACTAACCTTACTGCAGGGACATCAAAATTATTCAGTTCAGTTATTGGATTGCCATCAGTTGGTTAAACCAGGAACATATGTGAGTTTTTTCTTAAGTTATCCAAAAAAGGTACCAGTCAATATAAGAGCAAACTCTTTATATAATATCGTTGTGCATGCAAGCGATTTGCCTGAAGGCAAAGGGTGGTCGCCATGGGTGTGGTCAATCTTGGAAAACAAAGATGAAATCACCCTTTCACTATTTGAGATGGAGGAAGATGTGGACTCTGGGCCTATTTACTTCAAAGAAAAACTAATGTTCACTGGCAGTGAGTTGCTTGAGGAGATACGTGGAAAGTTAGCAGAGATGATTATTAAGATGGTGTTAAAATTTTTAATGCTTTGTAGTGGAGGAGGTCTAAATTACAATTATCAAATTGGTAAAAGCTCTTATTTTAGGAAAAGAACTACGGACGACAGCCGTCTTGATCCATATAAAACTATTGCAGATCAGTTTAATTTATTACGAGTCGTTGATAATGAAAGATATCCAGCATTCTTTGATTATAGAGGAGTGCGTTATTTGGTAAAAATATATTTAGACAAAGGTGATGGTGGTGATGAGAATTGATAAATCTTTTGTGGGTGCACAATATAAGCCTTATATTATTGCTGAAATGTCGGGTAATCATAACCAGTCATTTGATCGGGCTATGAAAATTGTGGAAGCAGCAGCAGCGGCAGGAGCTGATGCCATTAAGTTACAAACTTATACGGCTGACACCATGACAATAGATTGTGATCAGGATGAATTTAAAATAACTGATCCTGAAAGCTTGTGGTATGGGCATACACTTTACGAATTGTATGAAAAAGCACACACGCCATGGGATTGGCATGGGCCAATTATGGAGCGTTGTAAGGAGCTTGGCATTACTTGTTTTAGCACACCATTCGATGCCTCAGCTGTGGACTTTTTAGAAACGTTGAATGTGCCAGCATATAAGATTGCTTCATTTGAGAATACTGATACTCATTTGATTCGTAAAGTTGTAGCGACTGGAAAACCTCTTATTATTTCAACAGGCATGGCCAAATTGAGTGATTTGCAATTGATTTCTCAAACTCTTCGTGAATGCGGTTGTCAAGACTATGTCCTGTTAAAATGTACTAGTGCTTATCCTGCAGAGCCTGTTGATGCTAACATTAGAACGATTCCTCATATGAGCCAAATGCTAGGCTGCCAGGTGGGATTGTCAGACCATACACTGGGCATTGGTATCGCAGTGGCTAGTGTCGCACTTGGTGCTACCATAATTGAAAAACATTTTACCCTTTCACGTCTCGAAGGTGGGGTGGATGCTGATTTCTCACTAGAACCTGATGAATTGAAGTTGTTAGTAGAGGAAACGAAACGCGCATGGCAATCGCTGGGTAAAGTTTCTTATACACCGGGTGAAAAAGAGGCTGGGTCAATGCAGTTTCGTCGTTCACTTTACTTTGTCAAAGATATGAGAGCGGGTGAAGTGATTACCGAAGAGCATGTTAGATGTATTAGGCCTGGTTATGGGCTTGAACCGTCATATCTGAAGGATGTGATTGGTCGGTCGATAAAAGTTTGTGTAAACAAGGGAACTCCCCTTGCATGGGAATTAATAGTGTAGAGCAATATGGCCACAACGTTTGAGAAGAGAATTGGCATTGTTAATTATGACTGTGGTAACTTGCGGTCTGTCTATAATGCGGTTGAATATTTAGGTTTTGAATATACTTCAATATCCCAACCAAGTGACTTGAAATTAGTGAAAAAATTGATTTTGCCAGGGGTTGGTAAATTTGATCATGCTGTGCAGTCTTTAAAGAAAACCGGCTTGTTTGATGCCATTCCTTTATGGTCAAGTAATCTAAATAACAAACTGCTTGGTATTTGCCTTGGGATGCAATTATTATGTAACACATCACATGAGTCTAAGCTTTCTCTTAATGGCCTGGGTTTGATACCGGTAGAAGTCGAGTCCCTACGTCATGTTGTCGGTGATGCAGCCAAGGTTCCCCATATGGGGTGGAGCGAAGTTGATATTGCTCAAAACGATATTTTTCAATCAAATGAAAAACATGATTATTACTTTGTTCATAGTTATGCCGTTGTAGAAGGAGGGAATTTCGTGCTGGCCAGAACTTCATTTGATAAAATATCCTTTGCCTCAATGATTTATAATTGCCTTAATGTTTATGGTATGCAGTTTCATCCAGAGAAGAGTCATCAAAATGGATTGAATTTACTAAGGGATTTCTTGAGACATGCTTAAAAAAAGACTGATTGCAGTCATCTTGGTTAAAGATGGCCTGGTTGTTCAAAGTGAGCAATTCAAACATACTCATGTGATTCACTATGATGCCTATCATGCTGTTGAAGCTTTTAATCGCTGGTCAGTTGATGAAATTGTGGTGCTAAATGTTTCTAACGATAAGCAAAGCCAGAAAGATTTTCTCAGGGTGGTTGGGCATATCTCTAGAACATGCTTTATTCCTATGGCGGCAGGAGGTTATGTTGACTCAGTTGATTATGGTAGTGAGTTAATAAGTAATGGTGCGGATAAGCTGGTGATTAATACAGCTTGGCATACTGATAGAGCTGTTCCGGTAGGGTTAGCAGAAAAGTTTGGCTCACAATGTATTGTTGCTTCAATCGATGTCAAGACAACTGGTGAGAAGACAGTATTTGTTAATCGTGGTATGCAAAATATTCAGAAAAAGGCAGTCGAATGGGCTCAATACTGTGAGGGTTTGGGGGCTGGAGAAATAATATTGAATAACATTGATCATGACGGTATGCGTAAAGGTTATGACCTAAGTGTGATGAGGGAGGTTTCTAATAGGGTTTCAATCCCCGTAATTGCTTTTGGTGGAGTTTCGAACTGGGGGCATTTTCTTGAAGGGTTCGATTATGGTGTGGATGCAGTTGCAGCAGCAAATATTTTCCATTATAAAGAACTGGCGACGAAGCAAGCTAAGAAATTTTTATCGAGAAGAGGAGTGCCGGTTAGGCAGTAATATTTATGCGTTATTGTAAGAAGTGCCTCTACCCTGAAAATGCCAAACCAACTATTATTTTCGATGATAATGGAGTGTGTAGTGGGTGTAATTATAATGAAAGCCGTAAAGATCTAGATGTTTGTTGGGAAGAGCGTGAGCAAAATCTACGGGAGATTCTCAGTGAAGCTAAGGTAATGGCAAAAGAACGTGGAAATTCCCATGATTGTATAATTCCTGTAAGTGGGGGTAAAGATTCTCACTTTCAAGTTTGGCTTCTGAAAGAAGTTTATGGGATGAATCCACTTTTAGTAACCTTTAACCATGGCTTTAACACATTGGCAGGATTGAGGAACCTTAGAAATCTTGTTGAAAAATCAGGTTGTGACCTAATTTCCTATACTGCAGGAGTTGATTCCGTTAGAAAGATCTCTCGGTACATGCTAGAGAAGGTTGGCGATATCACATGGCACTATCATGCGGGGATACGCACATTGCCTTTTAAAGTTGCGATTGAAAAAAATATTCCCCTTATTATTTGGGGTGAGCATGGTTTCGCTGAGTTAACAGGGGTGGTTTCTCTTAAGGATTTTGTTGAGTTTACGCGATGGACTAGAAAAGAGCACGACATGCGGGGGCTGGAAGCTCATGACCTCGTTGGGCATAATGGGCTTACAGTAGGCGATATTGAGCCGTATATCTACCCAGAAGATGAGGAAATAGAAGAAGCCGAGGTTCGAGGCATTTATCTTAGTAATTTTGTTAACTGGAATGCTGCTGAACATGCAAAAATGATGCGAGAGAAGTGGGACTTTGGATTTATAACTTATCAACGTGAAAGAACTTTTAATCTTTACAGTAAGATCGAGGACCATGCAAATGATGTGCATGATTATTTAAAATTTTTGAAATTTGGGTATGGTCGAGCTACTGATGATGCTTCAATGGAAATTCGTCACGGACGTCTTTCTCGAAAGGATGGAGTTGCATTGGTAAAACAGTATGATGTTAGAGAGCCAAAGTCTCTTGAATTTTATTGTGAATTCATGGGGATCAGTAAGGATGATTTCTATCGTATTGTTGAGCCTATGAGAGATTTGCATGCATGGCATAAAAATAATAAAGGTGTTTGGGAGTTAATGGACCCTATTTGGTTACAAGAGCCATACTCTTCTCCTAAGGATTTTGGTAAGGATTCAGAAAGTTTTAGCCATAAGTATAGAGATTTCTACTATAACCCATCCACTCCTCCGGAGAGCCGGGGGGAAAATTTGTTAGATAAGCCATCAGATATACCCCAGTGGATTTAAGCTATTAAAATAGGAGGGGGTAATGTTACTTATTTTAACGCAGGGGAGTGCGGAAAGCTTAAGGTGGAGTAAAGTCATCAACTATTGTATTGATAGTGACAGCAGTCTTAAGTTTTTTCATATTGGCGAAGGTGCTGAAGTTGATATGGACTTTGGCAGATTTCTGTATAATGAACGTGATGGGTTATCATTAGATGATTACAGTTTTAAAGGGCACCTTGTTAGTTATTATGAACATTTGGATAGAGAGCTTTTACACTTTATCGATATGAGTTCAAGATTGGGATACCCTCGCTGGCTAAGGAAGCGGTATTCATCTTTGCCATTCCATGAATATATAAATTTATTTCATATTTTAATTGATTATTTTGCCGACTTGTTGATTGAAAAAAAGATTAAAATAGTCATTTTTCCAACTGCACCAGCGTTGGGCGCTGATTATGCGCTTTATGTGGCTGCTGATAAACTGGGCATTCAAATATATGTTTTCGTGACATCTGTGTTTCCTGATAGGTCATTCTGCGCGCCAAAGCTCGAAGATTTAGGTGTGACCCGGGGAGAGCAAAATTCAGACTCCATTGATATAGATGTTCGTACTGACTTTAAGTTCAAATGGTACTATATGAACAAGAGTGTGAAAAGAAAACTCATGCCAGTTGTGCTTAAGCCGTTTTTGAGGCTAATTAAAGATACTTTGAGCTCGGCGTGGACTGGAAAAATTTCTTCACAATGTATCTTATTACTGAGTGATTTAATTATGAGTATCAGAAATAAACAGTTTAGAAACAAGATGCATGGGAGTTTTATTATATCTGAGACTACTTTGGACTACAGTGCGAATTATATTTACTTCCCATTGCATATGCAGCCTGAGGTTACTACGAGTGCTTTTGGTAGAGGGTATTTTGATCAACTGCGAGCTATTGAGAAGCTGGCTACTAAATTGCCAGAAGGCTGGCTCATTTACGTTAAAGAACATCCTTCCCAATCAACGGCCTTTATGCGAGGTGCTCTTTTTTATGAGCGAATAAAGCAAATAAGCAATGTAAGGCTGATTTCGCCAGATGTGGCCACCTCTAAACTGTCAAAATATGCTAAAGTAGTTGCGGTGATTACTGGCACTGCTGGCTATGAGGCTGCTTGTGGGGGGGTGCCAGTAATATACTTTGGAGCTGCGTGGTATAGAGAACTGCCAGGAGTCTATCCGTTTTCTGATGAGATTGATATTGAGGCGATTGTTAGTGGTTATCAATATCGCAAGGATGATTTTGCAACTGCTTTAGGTGATATCGTCAAGAGTGCCTATTATGTTATATCTTATGATACATTACTAAGTGAAAAACATTCAGAAGAAGAGTCAATTGCTCGAATAGGCTGTTTTGTAAGAAAAGTGGTGGGTCAGTCATGACTGTACACGTGTTCACTTTTAATTCGAAATGTTGCTGTGGTATCATTTCTCTGGTGTTGTTAGCTTGGAAGTGGCCTGTCAGAGATAGTTTCTAATGCTTTTGGTTATAACCTTTATTCAACATTCAAGTCGTTTTATGCTGATTTGGCTTATGGTGGAGCATTCATCTGCGATATTAGTTTCTTTTTATGCGTGAATAGGTACTAATTGTAATGATAATGGGAATAATGGGCAGTTAGCTGTATTGATATTAAGAGAATTAAAAAGAGTGAAGAATGATCAGTAAAAATATATGGTTTTGCCTGAAACTCCAAGGTCGAGTAAAACTAACAATATTTTTGGGACTATCGCTATTCAATGCCGTTGCTGAGATGTTAGGGATTGGGTTGGTCATACCGTTGGTTGGAATACTGTTAAATCCCCAGATCTTAAATCATTACCCCATGTTTAATTTTATCACACATCGGTTTACCGGGCACCAAATTGTGGTGATAGCAATCATAGCCACTATTCTATTTTATCTTATGAAGAACATTATGAGTTACTTTGCGCTGAGGTATCAGTTTCGAATGCTTTATAACATTTATGAGCAGATCGCTAATGCGTTGTATACGAAATTTGCCTATGCTAATCGAGAAGTAATTGAAAAGTATACTCAGGCTTCGTTGCAAAATTTAATACAAGCATTACCTTTGACTCTGACGATTAGTGTGCTTGTTCCAGTCGTCATTTTAATGATTGAGTGTGTGTTGATCTTGTTAGTTGGAGGGTTACTGTTTGTCTATAACTTTGTCAGTGCAGCACTAATATTTCTGGTGTTTGGTGGGATAACTTCGTTCTTTTACTGGCATGTTAAGCGACGAGTTGCCTACTTTGGTTCAATAGCTCAGGAAAAGACGGTATTAATGACGCAATTGCTGAATGACTCTAAAAACCTTATTACAGAAATGCAACTGTATAACTGTGTGAACCTATGGCTTGAACGGTTTAAGGATGCAGCGGCATCAGTGGGCGCCGCAAATTTTGTGGTAACGTTCTTTAATCAAGTCCCCAAACAAATCATTGAGTCAATTGGTGTGATGGTAGTCCTGGGTGTGTTGCTTATTGGTTTTTTGGCAGGTGCTTCGACCCATTGGCTGCTGATTAATATAACTGTTTTTGGTGCCGCCGCTATGCGCCTAATGCCGAGTGTAAATCGTATTATGTCCTCTCTAGTACTGATCAAATCTTATGGTTTTGTTGCCGACAAAATTAGTGAAGTACTGCGTGATGATACTGGTCAAATTGTCTTGCAACTTGAGTCGAAGCGAGATAATGATTATAGCGGGCCGATAATACAAGCACAGTCCATCTCATTTTGCTATCTGAATACGGATAAAATGATATTGGAGAATGAGTCTTTTATCGTTCCCCAGGACGCCTTAGTGTCGCTGGTGGGAGCATCAGGTGCTGGGAAGTCCACATTAATGGATCTTATGATGGGATTCTTAAAACCCACTTCAGGCAAATTATTATTCCAGGGTCAGCCCGTTAGCGGGTTGTTAGGTGAAGGCGTGGCCTATTTGCCACAGAATGTTCATTTGCTGTCGGGGACAATACGTGACAATATTGCTTTTGGTCGACAAGTGAAGGATCAACAGGTATGGGATGTCTTAGAACTAGCTGATATAGCTGACTTTGTGAGAAACCTGCCTGATCGTCTAGATACCCAAATAGGAGAAACTGGGGTGGCTGTTTCTGGTGGGCAACGTCAGCGTTTGGGTATTGCTAGAGCCCTGTGTCAATCGCCTAAGATTTTATTCCTGGATGAGCCCACAGCTTCGCTTGATGTGCAGTCAACCCAGCAAATTCTGGAAACTATAGAACACTTGCATGGTACAGTGACAATGTTATTGGTAACTCACGATATTGAGCTGGCAAAGTTGGCGGATCAGCTATTGTTTTTATCAACTGATCATAAGTTGTTGCAAGGCTCATATGATACGTTGGCAAAACATTCAGCATTTAGAAGTTTTGTTTCTAAGCACAATAAACATAAGCGTTAACAGAGGGGCTATGAGGGCTATTTGTCAGTCTGAAGTGGCTGAACGAATTTTATATTCAACCCACTTATCAATTACAAGCTGTTTTATCCTTGATTTAAGCGGCGGTTGAAGCTTTTTGTGGAAGTTTTTAAAGGCTGCAAGATACTCTGGTGTTTCGATAATGTTTGGATTAAGCTCAGGTGCCTCGGATTTAAGCCTTTTGTGATAATAACTGTCGCCTGAGGATTGTGTATGAGTCGCGTTGTCGCCGAAACCGACATTGTTGACTAGGCTCTTTGCTGGGTGAAGACAAAGGCCATTATGTAGAAAAACGCTTGCGTACCAGTAAATAGCCCACGTATTTATTCTATTTAGTTCATTAAGCACTATTTGGTGCCAATAGTTAGTAGCTCCATCGATGTTAAATTGGCGGATCATGGCTGGAGTATAAGCTTTAA
>JANQHY010000087.1 GCA_028282395.1 Gammaproteobacteria bacterium | reverse complement strand
ATGACCGCCGACTGATTGCTAGCTATGGTTACCTTAAAGGAGATTATCAACCAGCATATGAGCAGCCAATTTTCTATTTGGCAGGATTAAACTGGTTATGGGTTGCGCGCATTGATGCACAGCATTACCAATGGACAGCACTGCAAGAAAAAACAGCATTTATTAAAAAAACTACTCCGCCCGAACAGTTCAGTAAATTAATAGCGCTAGGAAAAATTAGCCATGCCGATGTTTCTTGGCGCTATTGTCATGAACCTGCTGGCCATGGCTATTTTCTTGTTGGTGATGCTGCTTGTGCTTTGGATCCAGGTTCCTCACATGGTGTATTAAAAGCGCTGCTTAGTGGGATTAAAGCAGCCTACTTAATTACTCAGGTTACCAGGAAAAATCTCGATCAAGATGCTGCTGCAATGCTTTACCGGCGCTGGATAGCAGATAGTTATTATTATGATAAGCGTCAGCTTAGTAAACACTATCAGTTGGCAACAGCAGGCGCATAGCAGGGGTGACATAATTTTTTTGTGAATGATTTAACTAGCGTCCGGCTCACTTTTAACTGGAATTCGCCGTTGAAGCAGCGTATAGATTACCGGCACAATAAATAACGTACACAGTGTGCCGAAAGTTAAGCCGCCAACAATGACCCAGCCTATTTGAGCGCGACTTTCAGCGCCAGGTCCGCCATGTAATACCAGTGGCATGGCTCCTAGCACCATGGCCGCAGTCGTCATAATAATCGGACGTAGGCGCATGGCAGAGGCGTGAATGATTGCTTGATACTGCTCCATACCCTCTTCACGCAACTGGTTGGCAAAAGAGGTGATTAAAATACCGTGTTTAGTAATGAGGCCGATGAGGGTGATAATGCCGATATCACTGAAAATATTAATCGAGTTGTGAGTTAATTTTAGGGTCAGTAGTGCACCAAAAATAGAGGCGGGTACCGATAATAAAATAATGATGGGTTGGATAAAACTACCAAACTGTGCAGCTAAAATAAGATAGATAAAAATTAATGCCAAAATAAAGTTATCCATCATGTTGCTTTGCGATTGCAGGTAGTTACGTGTTTGGCCAAACCAACGATATTGTACAGTGCTAGGTAGTACCTCTTTAGCAGTGCGGTTAATTTCGTTGACTGCCTGACCCATACTATATCCTGGCGCTAAACGTGCCATAATATGTTCAGCATACATGCGGTTGAAGTGTGATAGCACGAGTGGTTGTGTTGACGGTTTAATGTTAATTAACGTACTAATCGGTACCATCTGATCACTTGCGGTCCGTACATAAATATTCTGCAGCTGCTGTTCCAGTGATTTAGCATGATGGACGCCCTGCAGAATAATGTCATAATTACTGCCTTGATAGAAATAACCGTCGCTAATTGTGTAGCTACCTAACATCGTACTGAATGCTGTTGTGATGTCAGAGACAGGTATGCCAAGGTCGGCAGCGATATCGCGATTGATTTCAATGTCATACTGTAATTTATCCCAGGTAAGATTTGTTTGGATATCTTTTAGGCCAGGATAACTTGATAAGGCAGTAATCAATTTGTGTGCGACCTGGTTGAGTGGTCGGTAGCCATCACTTCCCATCAATACCAATTCAATATCAAAGTCACCTTGACCATTAATGCCTAATGGTGGCGGCGAGGCAGCAAATATATTCACTCCAGGTAGTTGACTTAATTTTTTGTTCAGTGCCTGGCTAATCTCCTGTTGATTCGCTTTGCGCTCTCCCCACGGTTTTAAAATTAAGTTCGCATGACCTTTGGGAACAATTGGCTCACCGATGGTAATTAATCGCTGTTGCCCCTGTTCCACGGTTGCTAATATTTTATCAATTTTTTGTGCTTGCTGTTTCATATAGTCGAAGCTGGCATTGCTGGGGCCATCAATTGGTAAAGTAATGGTGCCCTGATCCGATATCGGTGCTAACATGCTGGGTAGATTTTTCAGCAGAAAATAACCGCCGAGTAATAATAGTATCAGCAGAATAACAATCCATAGGCGATGGTTTAATGCGTTGGTTAACTGTCTTTGATAACCGTTAATTAGCCGATCAAACAGATCATCGCACCATTTGATCCAGCCACGACTGACCTGTTTTTTTGGTAGTAAATAGGCGCACATCATTGGTGATAGTGTGACTGCAACGACACCAGAAATAATTACCGCCATCGTTAGGGTGAAAGCAAATTGCCAAAAAAGTTGGCCGGTAAAACCTTGACTAAAGCCGATGGGTGCATAGACAGCAGCTAACGTTAGTGTCATCGCCAGAATGGCAAACAGCACTTCACGGCTACCTTTAAATGCTGCCGCCATCGGCGATAGCCCCTCTTCAATGTGGCGGGCAATATTTTCTACCATGACAATCGCATCATCAACGACTAAGCCAATGGCTAAAACTAATGCCAATAGGCTAATAATGTTGAGAGTAAAACCAGCAAAATAGATGCAGGCTAATGTGCCAACTAAACAGATCGGCACCGTTATCATTGGAATAATACTAGTACGTACTGAGCCTAAGAATAGTAAAATTACTACCACAATTAATACGAGGGCAATGATCAGAGTTTCATAAACACTATCAATCGAGCCTTGTAGAAA
Organism: Gammaproteobacteria bacterium; assembly: GCA_028282395.1. The sequence continues at coordinate 844 of JANQHY010000087.1, read as the reverse complement.
TTGTGTTAGGTCATAACCGATTTTAACATGCATGCCATTGGGTAGAGAGGATTGGATCTGATTAATTACAGCATGAATACGCTTGGCAACTTGAAGCGGGTTGGCATCACTAGCGGTGACAATGCTGATAGCAACTCCTGGATGGCCATTAAGGTAGGCAGCGCTTTCAACATTATCGGTGCCAAGCGTGATGGAACCGATATCTTTAAAGAGGACTGCCTGAGGTGATTCTTGGAGGCTATTACTAGTATTATTGTCGCTAACGCTAGTTGAAGTTGTTGTCTCACTGGTAGAGGTGGTGGTGCTATCTCCCTCTTCTTCAATATGTTTGTAAGGGCGAATGATTAAATTATTAAAATCTTTGACACGTTTGACTCTGGCATCAGGAACTAATGGGTAGTCGCGTTCAGGGGTGCGTAGCTTACCACTTGCTCCTTGAATATTCTGTTCGTTGAGTGCATCGATGACATCGTCAACATCGACGTGGAGAGTCGCCATTTTAGCGGGGTCAAGCCAGATGCGAATTGCATAGTCGCGACTGCCGGCGAGATTGACTGTGCCGACACCTTGAATTTTTTCTAATCGCGGTTCAACGTAGCGACTAAGGTAATCCGACAGTGCTGGTCGTGATCGGTTGGCATCATAGAAGAACAGGCTGATAATCGGACTGCTATTGGGATTATCCTGATGAATTTCTGGTGAGCTAATGTTTGCTGGGAGTTGACCACTGATTTGTGCAATGGCATTACTAATCTCGTTCATTTTTACATTAAGATTGACGCCACTTTCGAATGTTAGGACAACGTCACTGACGCCTTGCTGGCTGCTCGATTCGATGGTATCA
>JANQHY010000077.1 GCA_028282395.1 Gammaproteobacteria bacterium | reverse complement strand
TTCTTGTCATGCAGTATTATGTGGTTATTACCAGCTGGGCAGTAAATTATGCCGTATTATCTTATCATCTTCCTTGGGCAACTCAACCAGAGACCTATTTTTATAAACAGTTCTTGCATCTATCACCTAATATCAATAGCAAGCATCATATTGTTTGGCCGATTTTAATAGGTACAATCTGCGTCTATAGCGTACTATTTTTTATAATGACTAAGGGTACTAAAGGAATTAGCGCTGTCGCAACATTCATTACCCCAATCCCACTTTTTTTTCTTGCTATTTTAGCAATTAATTCCGTTTTTCTTCCTGGCGCTAATCTTGGTTTACATTACTATTTTGTGCCGGAGTGGAAAGAGCTGCTTATTCCAGATGTCTGGTTTGATGCAGCCAGTCAAGTATTTTTCTCTTTGAGTGTGGGTTTTGGTGTGATGTTTGCCTATGGTGCGCTCTTAAAAGAGCAGTTCAGTGTTAGATATACCGCTATAGCAATTGTCATGGGCGACACGCTCGTAGCCTTTATCGGTGGTATCGCTATTTTTAGCGTTATTGGCCATATGTCATATCTGCAAGGAACGGCGGTACATAAAACCATTGAAGGGGGGATTGGTCTAACTTTTATTGTGTTGCCGAAAGCACTGTCGCTAATGCCATATTTTCCAAAACTCCTCTCCATTGTTTTTTATGTAACATTAGTAGGGCTAGCATTTACCTCAATTGTTTCCATGACTGAAGCTATCGTAGCAGCTTTGATGGACTCACCACGAAAAATCAAACGGCAGTACTATTTATTAGCCGTTTGTATTCTAGCGTTTCTTGGTAGCATTCTTTATATTCAGAGCAATGGCCTTTATGTACTTGATATTATTGACCACTTTATTAGTGGATATATCTTGGTAACGGTTGGATTGACAGAGTGTTTATTAATTGGTTGGCTCTATAATTCACGACGATTAGCAGATGAAATCAACAAAATGTCTGGTGCACGAGTATCTTTTATGTTTATTTGGTGCACTAAAATCATTGTTCCGCTTATTTTGCTACTGTTACTTATTCAGCAAATATATCGTGATTGTGTCCATCCATATGGAAATTATGCAACAGGTGATATATTGTTATATGGATTTGTACCAACGATTTCAGTCTTATTACTATCAATCATATTGAATAAAATTTTTCCATTCTCTATGACAGAAAAAAAAGCGATAGATAGAGAGACTTAATTCTACAGTGGAGGTGGCTTTCTATGAGACTAAAAAATAGTTATTTTAATATTTTAGCTTACCTTCTGACCTTAATAGGTTATATGACATTAACCATCTCTTTACCACTTGTTTCAACCATAGCTCGTTCACTTAAGATAAGTAGTTCAGCAGCCCATTCAGGAATCGGTATGATTTTCTTACTTTTCTCTACTTCAGCAGTTGTATTGAGTACTTTATCAGATATATTTGGTGCCAGTAAAATTTTAAAAATCGCGCAAATCATTTCTATTAGTGGATTAGTTATCCTGGGCTCTTCTGTGGGTATAATGAGTTTCTATATTGGTTGTATCTTAATTGGCTCAGGAACGGGTTGTTATACCGCAATTGCACGCTCAATTATTTCACGTCATGCTGCAAATAGAGATAAAATGAAGCAAGGCTTCTCCAATCTTTCGCTATTCCTCGTTATTGCACCAGTTTTGGCCTCCTATTTGGCACGCTATCTGTTACAGATAGATTGGCGCTTAAGTTATTATGCAATGGCATTTATTGAGATTATTCTTTTCTGTTATGCGCTCTTTGTTTTAATATTTGACAGAAAGATACAACTATTAATGCCTTTTAATGCTATTATTGCTAATTTCCTCTACTGCTTAACGAAAAGACAGTTCTTATTAAATTTTCTTTCTATTGGCATTAGCTTTGCTATTTTTATGGAGATTATTATGGCGAATGTTCATTCACTATTTTCAACTACCGTTGTCATAAACGATCATCTATATAATCTTTTTCTATTAGGCATGATCTTGTTTTATATCGGTGGCATTATTGCCTATCGACATACTATTCATTTAAGTCACTTTCCAATCACGCGAATATCTGCCTTAACACTATTACTACTCGGAGTTGTCTGGTTTGGCTTGTCAGATAGAAGAGCTATTGATCTGGTATGGGCACTTTATACAATCTGCTTCTGCCTAGGTTTTTTAGTGCCATTATCCGCAGGATCTGGCATGGAAGTGATTGATAGAGGACATGGTGCTGCCGCAGCACTGTTTACCTTCTCATTTGCCATTACCTCAAGTGTCTGGTCATTTATTGAAGCACATCATCATGATATAGGCCCCTATAAGTTTATGCTGATAGCTAGTAGTATTTCAGTCTTTTTACTATTTATTATCGCATCACTGTTTTTTATTAAACGTCGTACCTTAAAGTAGCGCTTATATCTACGCTATTTTTCCTGGATACCCGCAACGTTAATCACTGCAGAACCATCAAAACGGCCAAAACGTAGATCTTCTAGTGCCTGATTAGCCTGTAACAGTGGATAGGCAGTGACTTTGGTTTTAATAGGGACTTTAGGTGCGAGTGCTAAGAACTCTTCACCATCCTCTCTTGTCAAGTTGGCAACGGACTCTATTCGACGCTCTCCCCATAGATAGGCATAGGGGAAACTAGGAATGTCTGACATATGGATGCCGGCACAGATAACAGCGCCGCCTTTTCTTACATCCTGTAACGCTTTAGGTAATAGATTGCCATCAGCAGCAAAAATAATTGCCGCATCAAGCTGACGTGGTGGCTCCTGATCAGAGCTGCCAGCCCAAACTGCCCCTAATGACTTGGCAAATGTTTGCGAAGTATCATCACCCGGGCGTGTAAATGCATAGACTGATCTATCAAGATAAATAGATAACTGTGTTAAAATATGTGCAGCAGAGCCAAAACCATAAAATCCAATATGTTTAGCCGTACCAACCTTTTTAAAAGCACGATAACCTATTAATCCAGCGCAGAGTAGGGGAGCAGCCTGCAACGGTGAGTAATTTTCAGGAATGGGAAAGCAGTATCGGCCATCAGCAACACAATACTCAGCAAAGCCACCATTAATTTGATAGCCTGTATATATTGCTTGGTCACAGAGATTTTCCTGATTATGTAGACAGGCATCACAATCTCCACAAGCTCCACCTAACCAAGGAACCCCGACATAGCTCCCAGGGGTAAATGCTGTTGTGCCTTGTGTGATTACTTCACCAACAATCTGATGTCCCGGAATGATGGGTATGCGAGGAGAGGGGAGTTCACCATCAACAACATGGAGATCAGTCCGGCATACGCCGCAAGTAAGGACTCGCAACAGCAATTGATGTGTATTAGTTGTTGGGATAGGTAACTCTGTTAGTTGCAGTGGCTCACCAATACTATTGAGCACCATTGCTTGCATTATCTGTTTATCTTGTAGTGACACTTGGCTTTCCTTAGCATTACTTTGTATACCATGTAAAAATTCTACTATTCTAGAGCCTATTTTTCTAGGGTGCAAGCAGATCTTCTAAGTTGTTATCTAAATAATTATATTCAAAAATGGTTATGAATCTTCAGGGAAACAGCGATCATGTCCTACATTTACAGGGCTAGATTCTAAGGTGATAGTAACTGATCCTGAAGTTTCAGGATTAAGCGCAAGGGATTGAGAGAACAGTTCATCTGGAATAGCAAAAGTATTGTCATGCTGATCATCGAATATGTATTTATATGTGGTAGTAGGGGGAGCATCAGCTGAATCTTGATACAACCATTCAGAACCCGGTGATTTGACTAAAAGGATACCATTTGCTGTGATAATACTACCAGCGATATATTCTGGATTTCCTTTAGTCCATAAATGATGATACATGGACAGATCTATTGCTCCACCACTGTTCACTTCTAGAGTATTGTCATTTTGTGTAGTATTCGTAGATGTAAACTCATAATGATACCTATGTGAGCCATCGCCAGATATGCCAACGATAATAGGCGATGTGCCAGTATTTTCTAAGGAGAGCGTGTAAGCCTTGACGCAATAATCAACTTTTGGATCATCATCTGCGTACATAACACCAAATAATGAAAACAGCGTTGCAAATATAATAAGTAAGAATTTAACGTACATACCGCCTTCCAAAATATTTAATAAATATTTTCCCGTAAATTAATTATAGTATATTTTTCCTAAGGTCTAATCTAATAAATTAACTTTATTGTTAATAAAATTAGTTACTTATTAGGTTAATAAATCTTGTTGTATTACCTATATTTTCCAGGTTATAAATACCACTTATACTTGCCATGCTGAATAAATATGATATTATTCATTATCTTAAATGATAATTAAAAATTTTCTAAAAAGCTGTATAATTGTCTTGACCCTAACGTAACGTGAGTCATTAGACTAACTAATATTACTCGATAGAAGAGGTTAATGATGACATATACAGTGAAAAAATTGGCGCAACTTTCAGGAGTGAGTATTCGCACCCTTCATTATTATGATGAGATCGGATTATTGAAACCCGCTTATTACGGCAACAATAATTACCGCTATTATGATGAAGAGCAGCTTTTGATATTGCAACAGATTCTTTTTTTCCGTGATCTTGGCTTTCCATTGAGTGATATTAAGCGGATTATTCTTAGTAGTGATTTTGATAAAGTGAATGCATTAAAATCCCACAGAGTAGTCCTCAAGAAGGCCCTTGATCAGAAAAAAAAGCTGATCAAGACTATTGATAAAACGATTGCATATTTAGGAGGTAATCTTAAAATGAGTCACGAAGAGATGTATTATGGGTTCGATTCAGAGCAGCAACAAGCTTATGAAAAGAAACTAGTTGAAAAAGGAATTAGCCAAGCTGTAATCGACAACAGTCGCAGCAAGGTGAAACATTGGAAAAAAGAGGATTGGGATAACTATAAGGAGAAAATGAATCAACTAAATAAAGAGCTAGTTGCAGCAATGCAGAATGGCCTTGCTCCAGAAGCAGAAGAGGTGCAGGCTTTAGTAAACCAGCATTATCAAATGATAAAAATTTTTTGGGCGCCAACGAAAGAGAGTTATATTGCTCTAGGCCAAATGTACTTTGAAAATGCTGATTTTAATAAATTTTATCATGCTTATGATCCAAATTTATTGAAGTTCTTAGTTGCAGCAATGGAGATATTTGCTAATGACAAGTTATCCTAAAAGGACAATACACCACTTGCTATTAAAAAAGCAAGTGGTGTATTAACTCATTTTGCATCCACTTATCCTATTGAAAGTAAATATTGCGCCAGATTGTCTGGCATGGTTGCCATAGGAAGATGCCCTGTTGCCAATTCAGTATACTCCCAATAATCACTATCTGCCATAATTTTCTCTTTTACCTGTGCAGTTAACGCTAAAAATTCACTGTGTGTACAGCGCAAATAGTGTTTAGGGATTGTCTGTAACGGATGAGGATTGAAGATAATTTTCTCTGTATATGCCTGAGGAGAGCCACTGATAATATCTGTGGGATCTATTTCACCTTGCTCTAATAGATCAAACAGTGATTGGCCGACTTCTGGCAGCGCAGCGTCAATATAAACAAGGTGAGAGATTCTATCTCTTAATTGGCTGGCCACTGCAGTAATTATCATACCACCGTAACTATGCGCAACCAAAATAATCTCTGATAAGCTATTTTGCTCGATCAAAGTCACGATCTGTTGAATATGGCTAGAGAGGTTATGTTTATACTCATCACCTAAAGTTGGTGTAAAGACATTATGACCTAAGGCTTTTAGTTTGGCAGCGACTAGAGACCAAACCTCTCCGCCTAACAAATAGCCATTTTCAGGATAATCTTGCCGAGTTAACAATTGATTCCATGTTGTCGCTGAGACATTGCCACCATGCACAAAGAGATAGTTAGCCATTCTGCTAGACCTTATAATGAATAATACTATTATTACCTATTCATAATAGGTCTTTCATCACAATAAATCTATAGATCAGCTTACAATATTAGCATCTTATCCCAAAATGAGTTTTGGAGACTTAGCGTATTTATCAAATATTAGGTAATATATTTGATTTGCAATGATTATCAATGGCTTAATCACTACCTGAAAATAGAATCCAAGTAAGATAATTATCAGCTTATATCTGATTGTTTTTAGTATAGATGCTGTTGCATCTCAATATCAGAGTCTCCATCTATGATAATTGTCGACTTGTTTTTGTGTCCATCTCTGTAGGCGTTTTGCTGTTTTGAAGTATCTCTAAGCAGAGAACGATTAGCATTTATCAAGCCGAGAAAACCTATACGAGTCGTTTCAAGTTGTACTGATTCTCGAACTTTATTTGGCTTATATATATCAGTCTCCATATGATTTTTAAGAAGACGTGACAAACCTAAAAATATGGCGCCTACCGCTATAAAGGGTATAGCGATGGCGAGACCAAAACCCGTACAAGATAGAGCTATTCCAGCAATAATCATGCCTTGACCCAAGCTTTCATATAGCGTTGAGGCTAATAACGTGTTTTTTAGTTGGATTAGATCATGAATATGTTTGGAATTTTCATAAGGAAGATTTTCATCATCAATTAGATCATCAATAACCTTATTTATTCTATTTTGGAAATAGAAAAACTCCGCCCACGGACCGAAGATAGGAGCCCATTGAAGAGCTGATATTCCCAGTTTAGCACCCGAATCATATTTAGTGCCCTTAAAACTATCGTCAAGAAGCATGTATGTTTCGATACCAAAAAATCTTCTTAGAAAAGGAATGCGTGAAGCTCCTTTTAAGACACCACTTTTAGTTAAAGATTTATTTAACTTTTTAGTTGTATCACTTTGTTCATTAGAGTTCTGCATAGCGCACCTCCACTAGTAGCTAGGAGTGAATTTCGGAGATGAAAGTTGAGCACTTTCTAATTATTATTATACAATAAAATATGTTTTTTGTCTACTCCTATGAATAGGGCGACTACTTCAATTCAGCAGTTATTGTTCCATGCTCAAAGACTATTCCTCTAGCCTAAATTTTTAATAAATAATCATTTTTATTAAAAAAATAAGGTAAATATCGTTTTAATTCAATCTTATATTGACCATTATTTAAGAAATTTTTCGATAAAATGGGTTATAATTACATTATATTACGGATGTAGCTTGATTGAGAAATTTTATTAAAGAGCTATATTATGTTTAATATTAAAGATCGTATAAATTCTACAGTTAAAGATATCTGTAATGACCAACACAGAAAACACTTTCCTGATAAATCAATTGACCTGTTTGGCTCAGAGGGAATCTTTAATTACTCATCAAATAGCAATGCAGCGTACTATACAGGCAATGATAGCCAGTATCGCCAGAAAGAAAGAAATGCTCAGAATTCTTCTGGTAACATAGAGAAAGATACGCTAAATTCTCTAGAACTGGATATGAAGAGGATTACTTTTGATACTATTACAGAGAACGTAGATGACAATATTAACGAGGAAGAAGATAGGGCAAATAATTTTATTGTCAAAATAGAACAGGATTTACATAATCCAGACTCTTCCACCCATCAATCATCCAAACAAATTTATGAGAAATTTAGCCAAAACATCAACCTATCTCAAGCGCTATTCGAAGAGAGAATGGCGACTATTTCAAGTGGAAGCAAACCTATTGCACCGAGTGGAAAATACCCAATTAAGCTTTCACAGAGAAATGAAAATATAGTGAATGTGCAAAATGAAACTGATACATGGACCTTTGAGTTGAAATCAAATGCAGAACATATAATGAAAAAATATAAACTAAAGATGGATATTGAAATGGAATCAAATAAAGATGGTGAATGGCAGTTAAAAAAGTTTGATGTTGATAGTGAATTAGTTGCTGATTATTTAACAGGAAAATGTGTTATTGATAATAATATTGATTTTAATAAATATCTTAAATGCGCTGAAGAAGAAGCAAAAATTAGACATAAAATAAAATCTTTAGAAAGCAGCATGACTTCAGCAAACATTGATGAACATTCAGCAATTAGAGCTCAAATTTCAGTTCTTGAGAAACAAAAGGAGAAAATAATCACCTCAGCAAAGGATTATCTTCAAGAAGATCCGGAAATTAAAGCAGCTAGAGTTGCTTTATCAGAGGAATTGCCACACCTTAACTTAAACAATGAACCATTCAATATCGATCGGGGCTTTGATGAGCTGGTTGAAAATGCGCCAGTGAATATTCTCTACTCAGCATTAAAATATTCCAAAGAATATAATTTATTAGTAGAAAAGATAAAAAAATACCCAAAAGATAAAGACAGAAAAGGGCTGGATTTCTTATGTAAGAATGCAAATGAATATCAAGAAAAATTGCAAGCACTTAAAAATCGAGATAATTGGCCTAAGGAGAGTAAAAATAGCAAAAATGATATGAAAAGTTATCTCTCATTATCAAAAGTTAAGTTCGAATTAGCTAGGCATAAAAACGACAACAATTATGACAAGACGATTTTTAATTCGTCAGGTAATAGTATAATGGAGAATTATAAGATACAGGCTGTTAATGAGCTAAGCAAACTAAACTATACTGATCATGATAGATTTTATGATTTTAGAAATCTTATAAAAAATGGTTCAGAAAGCACATTACGTCAAGTACCAATCTATGTAGGATGGATTAACTATTATAGAAAGCAACTCTCTTCGGCAACAGGAAAGGAGAGGGATACTATAAAGGATAATTATCTGTATTGGCAATGTATGTTAGAATCAGCATCTAAGCATCCTAAAGATAGCCACAAAGATCATCATGACTATGCAGTAAGAATAATGGCCAAAGAAAAGATAGATATAAATTATAAGAAAATAAATGTATATATGAAAATAATATCGGAAAAAAGCAGTTCACGTTCATCAAAATATATAGATTATCTAAAACAAAGAATTATTTATTTAAAAAAGGAAAATATGAAATTGCGTAGTTTATTTAATGAAGATCGTTTCATGAAAGAAGGTTTTATTAGTAGTGCAAAGAGTAGAGAGAATTTCGACAAAAGCATAAAAAACAGTACTACTCTATTATCTATTTTAGATCAAATGCAAAAAAATGAATCCTCTAAGGGGTTAGAGAAGACTATTTTCTCCTCTGATTCTGATGATTGGCAGGTAAAAGAGCGTAAATTAGCACTGGCAAAATCACTACTGAATTTAAAATTTAAAGGTGATGATGAAGTATATGATTTTTATAATCTTATTCAAAACTGCTCAGTTGAAACTGCCCATCTAGTCCCTTTTTATATCGAACGTATTAACCATTTTGATAATCTGCTCTCTTCACCATTATCAGCTGAAGACGAGGTTGCTTTTAAGGCCAAATCAATGTATTGGCGTACGATGCTTGAGATCTCTTGTCAAAATCCTGCAGCTAGTTTTAAAGAACAACATAACAAAGCAGTTGAGATTATTTCTGCAAGAAATGAAATAAAGATTATGGAAAATAATGCCAAAATTAAAGCCCTTCAACAGTTAAGAAAGGTGTATACAGAAGACTTCATTTTACAGAATCAAATTGAATTGATGGCGCGCAAGGGTATTAGTAAATATGCAGATATTTCCATCTTGAATGGTGTCGACCCGGAATATTTTATAGGTAAATCTCATAAAAACATTCCTCAAGAGATTGCTAAATTGAAGAGAGATAATGAGAACATAGTAAGAATAAACTCTTCTATATCAGCACACGGAGCTCTAAATAGAGAAGAGATTAACAAAAGCTTTGAACATCAAAATATGGAGAGAATATCCGACCTTAACAGGCAACGTAAGAAAGCCTCTTCATTTGGTAAGGGTAATAGAGAGAATAGTATTTTTTATGATCAAAATAGAGATTTAACAGATGCTCGATTAAAAGTCGCCAATTCGCTGCGAACCTTCAATCTTCGTGGTTCAAATAAAACTTATGATTTTGATAATTTTATCAAGAACTCTACAATTAAAAGCTGTTATTTAGCGTTGACCTATGTAAATCGCTCGAACTATTATGCAGATAAGCTATCTTCATCTTCATTTCATAAGGATAGAAATAGTGCTAAACAACAATACTGGTCAACTATGCTTGAGGTTGCTTGTGAAAATCCACAAGGAAGCTTTCAACAACATCATACAAGTGCAGTAAGCCGAGTTAGAGAACGGTATAATACAATTATATCGAAAAATATGAATAAAATAAATGAAATAGAGCAGGTGAAAAAGAATAATATCAGTAAATTTGGCATGAAGATGGCAAAAAAAGCTAATAAGGATTTAGATAAACAGATCAAAAATCTAAAGAATGAAAACAAATCAATAAAGAAAGAGAGAAATGAATTCATTTATCGTGCTACTAGCGGAGGCGCTGTCTTCGGCAGCAATAAAACACTTAATATGATGAAGAAATTAGCTGATATAGATAAGCAGAACTCATCTAAGACATCCTCACAATCTGTGGCTGGTCGAAATTCAATAAATCACCAAACTAATCCCTTGCCATTTAAATTAGGTATCTTTGGAAAAGATCTATACAGTAATGATAAGGAACTTGAAAATTTGGTTCATAAGTATGAGGAGAGTGATCAAAAAGGATTCAGTAATAAATAGTAATCACTGATAAAGTCAACTTATTATAGGTTTTTTGCCACTTTTATTATGAAGTGACAAAAAACCTATTTAATAAGTAACATAAATATTTTGGCTATTTCTATGCCTTCTTATCGACTTATTTGAATGGAAAAATTATCGTCATTTCTGGTAGTCCCATTATACTCATCAATCTCCTGTGGAGTTGATGACGCCATTGCCTTTAAACTCTGACTTATCATATCGACTTTTTTAGTAGAAGCTGTATTAAAAAACAAACTGACATACCCTTTAGTTACTTTTGAGTGAACAGCTTTTGCGCCCAATGCTAAAATTCCTACTCCTGTAAGTGCAAGGAGGGCATTTCCGACTACACCTTTCCAACCTCGATGAGATGACAATTTTTTTGCCCCGTCGGAAGATTCTACAATTTTATTGATATCTTTCTTGTATTGCTCGATCGTATAGATATTTCTATAGCCTTGATTTATGATAAAATTGTCTCGACAACTTTTTAAATTTCTAGCTAATTGTGCTGTTGCTTTGGTAACTTCTATGTTTTCATGTCCTCTACCCAATGCAGTAATTCGATCAATTTGAGCATTACTTTTTTTAATAAACTCAGGAATGGCCTTTTTATCTAAATCAGATTCAGCTATTTTCATTATCTCTAATACTGGCTGACAAAGACAACTATGAATTGTACCATTAGTATCGCCTTTAGATATTTTTAAGTCTTCAAATAAATCGCTCAAACGAAAATATTCAACCATTGATAGTTTATTTGCTAAATCTCCGTATTTTTCTTTAACTACAGCCGAAATTTCAGGCCAAAGTTCGTCTGCGCCAATAGCTTTTCCAGGTTTATTTTTTTCTTCTGCACGCTGCATTGCTTTAAGATATAGTTCTTCTAATTCTTCTAGCGCTAATTCTTTATTTTCTACATTAGTGTTAACCAAGTAGGTTTTTAATTTTGTTGGCATATCTTCTAGCCTTCCATCCTGTATATTCTGGTTTTGTTGAATATCCTGATTTGATCTCTTTCTTGGTGAATGTTGGACTCTACTTAGCAATTGTTGAATTGTCTTGTGTAGCATGTTATCTCCTTCCAGGTTTTAGTTAAGAAAATATTGTACAGAGACATTATTAATAAAACATTAGGTCTAATGGTATAGGTGCTATATTGCATTCTTGACAAAGACGCTCAGCTGCTCGATTGGGGATGGAGATCAGCATATGCCATAGGTATTGCAATGGGCCTCGTCATTGTACTGCTTAGAGTCTTTATGTAAGAATCGATTAAGTACTCACAAGCCAAACAGCGTAGTGCTGATAAGCAATTAAGTAGGTCACCGTTAAAGGATATTCTGCAGCATGACTACCTTTTTTGATATTAATACATTGTAGTTTCTCACTAAGAAGGGCAGATTAGACAGATGAGCTTGAATTTAACTCGCAAGTCCAAGTATAAAGCTAGAAAGACCATCTCGGTTAAGAAAAAAACTTTTTTTTCAGCTCCTTATAAGGTGGCACATTTAGCACAAGTTAATATATTGACATATCGGAAATCTTCGATATAATGGCTTTTATGAATATTTGTAAAGTATTAAAAGCGCTGTCTAAT